>NZ_PZKN01000033.1 GCF_003046795.1 Desulfonatronum sp. SC1
AGCAGGTCAGGTGCGCCGGGGTGGACGGCGATCACCAGGGGGTCGGCAAGCAAGGGAACGGCCCGGGCCTTGTAGTCCGTTTCCGGGTTTTGATGGACCATGAGCCGGTGGACGCGGTCCGGCACGATGGCTGCGTCCACTTTCCCGGCAACCACCAGCTCCGCGGCCTGATGCCAGGTCTTGGTCGTGCGCAGGACGGCCGACGGGAAAAAGGTGAGCATCAGTTGGTCCTGGATTGACCCGCCCATGGCGGCCACGACATGGCGCGGGTCGTTCAAAAGCCCCGGCAAATCCTCGCGGCCGCCCTTGTCCGCCTCCCTGCCGTCGCGAGGCCGGAGGCCGCGCAGACGAGCCTCGCTGAGCCGGTTCACGACGAGGGTGATTCCGGAAATGAAATAGGGACGGCTGAAAAGCACGGTCTGAGCCCGCTCCATGGTCTTGCTCAGCTCGCTGATCCCGATATCCGCGTGACCCTCGGCCACTGCCCGGACGACCTGGCTATAGGTGTCGCCGACCGGCACGAACACGGCCTCCAGGCCGATGCTTTGCGCAAAGCCCCGTGCCAGGTCCACGTCCGCGCCACGCAATTCCCCATTCATCCGGAAGACGAAAGGCGCAATGTCCATGTCCACGACTGCCACACGCAGGGTTCTTTGGGTACGCAATCGCTCCAGATCCGCGGGCATGGACCAGGACGGCGTGGCCGTCGCGATACTTGCCAGCAGGAGCATGGCGGAGATCAGACAGCGTGGGGACAATTTTGCTCTCACAAGAGGACAGATGAAGGAGGAAAAAATTAAAAAATCAGATACTTATAAAGACAGCTTGATTATTTTAATGCGCTGGGCTGGCGCACCACACGCTAAGGGGATGTTCCTTTTTAGCGTCGTTGACCCCGCCGTCGCTCATGCTTACACCCCATGCGTAGTCTGCGCCAGTCGCCGTGCCGGACCAGAAATAGGAAGAGGAAGGCCCGGTGTCGGCTTGTTGGATCCCGGTGAAAGGCTGGCTGCCCTGAATGGCGTTGTATTGGGTTTTGAGCTCGTCCCTGCTCGGCAATCTCCAGCCGGATTTGCCGGAGATGTTGAAAGAACCGCATCTGGACATGGCATCATCCCAGAACAATTTTCCGAACAGATTTGCATCCTTGGTCCACATCAGGTTGGTCTGCGTATCCGTAACCGTACCGTCCCCGTTGTCCACAAACCTCTGGGCATGGGCCTCATCGGAGATGAGCAGTCCAGTCAGGCAGAGCATGACAGCCATGGTTGCAACCGCGAGAAGCTTCTTCATGTTTTTTCCTCCTGTTGAGGTTGGACCGTAATGGTCTTGCACCTCTTTCAGCACGATTCGTGCCGTAAATAAAAGTAATTCCGGAAAGACACCCCAGGCTATTGACTGCACTGCACAAGACAAGTTCTCACTTGCATTCGCCGATGGACCCTTCGGCGCATATTTTGCCGTTGGTCCATTTGGCCCCGGACAGAATGGCCCCGGACAGATTGATGGAGTGCATGAAGGCTCTAAACAGGTCAGCTCCGCTGAGGTTGGCTCCGGACAGGTTGGTCTTGTACAACTCAGCACCGTACAGATCGGTCCCTGACAAGTTGGCGGTGACAAAATTGGTCTTATCTAGATATGCCTTGGACATATAGGCCCCGGACAGATTGGCGCCGTTCAGATTGGCCTCGGCCAGGTCGGCAGCGACCAGGGTTGCTCCTGACAATTTGGCACCACCCATGGCGGCTTTCCATAGAACGACCCCGGTCATCATGGCTCCGGTCAGGTCGACTCCAGTCAGGTCGGCCCTGGACAAGTCAGCCCCGTTCAGTCTGACTCCGGACAGGTCGCATTTTCTGCACTCATTTGTCTGCAGCAGCTTGTCCAGATCGTCTTGATCATACGCCCCGGCCGCCCCGATGGTCAGCAGGCAACCCAGCGCCGCCATTGCCGTTATTGCCCAAATTTTTCTGCTCCAGATGTTCATGTGGAACCTCCCTGGTTGGATGTTGATGTTCTTCTGCGATATAGCACGATCCATGCCATAAGGAAAATTACATAATTCAGTTATGTTGCAGAAAGTGCCAACCAGACCAGGCATCACTGCTTGCGCCCATTTAGTTGGCACTGCCCACGTTGCGGACCGCGGACAAAAAACACTTTTCACGGTGGTCGGCACAATCCTCATTACCTGCCGTCGAAATACCCGGCCAGGGGCACCCGTTCCCAGACCGGCTTGTTGTCCACGGCATGCAGGATGCGATCGGAATCAGCCCGCGGGCCTTGGCCTGGAGATCCGGACGATTCATGATGTCCATGTTCAGCGGCGTTTGTTCGGAGTAGATAGTGGGGATAACGTAGAAGACATCCACCGGATGGGTGATGCTGTCCGGTTGCGCGGCCCGGCTTTTTGCTTGCGAATAATCCGGCTTCTCGGAACTTTTGCTGCCTCAGCATCCCTCGCAAACCCTCCCTGCGCGAAAATAATCAACCCTGAATCCGTGACGAACAATGTCCGAATTATCACGGAAACTCCTTGCTGATTTGTAGTGTTTCCAACTCTTGACGAGTCGGCTGCTTCGCCCGGCCCGCATCATACACGACCTTGCCTTTGGAAATGGTGGCCTGGACCCGGACTTGCTCGGACAGCTCCGTGGCTTTCAGCAGCACCAGATCCGCGGCCATCCCCGGCTTGATCTTGCCGCGCCGGGCCTCGGCGTGCCGGGTCAGGGCCGGCCCGCTGGTGAACCCGGCCAGGGCTTCGGCCGGGGACAGAGCCGCTTGCGGATAACCGGGTCTCCAGGGCTGGCGTGTCGTGGCGTGGGCAATGCTTTCCAGGGCGTTGCAGGAAACGATGGGCCAGTCGCTGCCAAAGGTCAGCATGCCGCCGGATTCCAGGATCAGCTTCCAGGGAAAGGCGGTAGCCCATTCGTGTTCAGGCACTTTCTGGTGCCACAGGCGCACGGGTTCGCGCTCATGCAGCGGCTGCATGGAGGCGACCACGCCCAGCCGGGTAAAACGGGGAATATCTCGGGCGCGGCATGTTTCGATATGCTCGATGCGGTGCCGGATACGGTGGCCGCGTTTGGCGTCCAGGTTGGCATGTCTGGCCCGGACGACCTCCACTGCGTCGAGAAATCGCGCCACGGAAGCGTTGCCGATGCAGTGCGCGGCCACCTGCATGCCAGCGCGGTCGGCATACTCAAGCACCGCGGTCAGCCGTTCGGGGGAATAGGCGGGAATTCCCGCGCAAGCGGGCGTATCAAAGCGGAACGACGTATCCTTCTCCACCACGCCATCCATGAACAACTTGACGGTATTCCATGCGATCATCCCGTCCGGGGCCATGAAGCCGGTCCGGGACGGATCGTTGCCCAGCCGCTCATGATGCTTTTCGTGCTCGCGGTAGTGCGCTCGTTGCAGGCGCTGATGCAGGCCATGGACGACATGCTCGAACACATCCTTCAGGTGGGCCGACGTCCGATGCACGCCGCGCGGCGCGGACGCGGCGTCAAGCAGTTCCAGCAGCGCGGCATGGACCTGCGCGTAGGTTTTGCGCCCCTGTCGCCCATCAGCAAGGAGATCCCGAACCTGAACCGCCCGTTCCAGATCCCCGTGCATGTGCTCGTCCGGAATCACGGACATGGACCCGCTGACCCGTATCCCCAACTGGCCGGTCTGTTCCAGCTCCAAAAGCAGGATCAGCGTTTCCAGATCCTCTTCCGGCAACCCCAGGCCCATGGTGTGCAGCGCCGTCAGGCCCATTGCCTGAAGATCTTGCATGGACCGGGCGAGGAACTCCAATTTTCTCGGTACGGGCACGGGATACCTAGCCCAGAGCGGGCATTCCACCAGGAAATAGGTCTCCGGCTCCCGGAATTCTCCGCCCGGCAAGCCATCCGGGCCGAATTCGATGTTAGCTTCCATGTCCAGGGCTGAAAGCAGCGGGGGAAAGGGCGGCATGGGATGCAGAAGGTCCGCTTCCTAAATTGCTTTGGTGTTCGCCCATCCGGTGTGCAGATCGTGGGCGTAAATAAGCACGGGTCGATCCGCTTCGATGGCGTCGAGAGATGTTCTGGCTTCGGCGGGCGGTAGGATCGGCGGGGTGGTGTAGGCCAGGCCATAGGCGTGGTACAGTTGCCGATGGGGATGCGTGCGGATAAAGTCTCGTAGCTGCGCGGCAACCTCGTCCAACGTGGTCGCGCCTTCCAGGTCGCAGCCATCCAACCGCTCGGCACCCACGAGCAGATGCACATGGCTGTCGCAAAACCCCGGCAACAAGAGGTTCCCTCGCCCATCGAGCACCACCGTCCGCTCGTCGGCAAGCGCCTGGGTCTCGCCCGGTAAACGCACAGCCGTGATCACCCCGCCGGAAACCGCGACGGAGGCCAAACCTTCCCGATCGCCCATCAGGCGTACATTGTCGATGATCAGTTCAGCGGATTCGGTGCCGGGAACATCGGCCAAAGTCATGGCATGGGATTCGGTGTGGGGCGAAGACAGGGGCAGTTCGTCGAACAGGCTGGAATTTCCCGGAACAAGAGCGCTTAACGTAAGTCGAACCTTGGCGTGAGACCGCATCGGATGCTTCATATCCGTTCCTTTTCGGGCAAGTGATAAGGAGCAAAATCATGCTCCCCTTACTTCCATCCGCCGGTTATGTCGATGCGTGAGGGAAGTCGGTATCAGGTCAAGCTTGTTCTCGACCCTCACCTGCTCTCTGAATCGAAATCGTGATCGAACTTCATGTCCAAGAAGACGGCGTAATCATGGGGTGACGCACAGTATTTTCCGATTGCGATCTCGATTGCGCTTTGGATTTCGATGAGAACGGATTTGCCTTGAAGTCAGTATCCCATGAAAAGCATTGCATCCGATCCGCTGAGTCTTGTCACGGCCACGCACCCAGCAAAAACGCCGCCATTTCCTCGCGGGCTTCCTCGCTTTCAGGCAGGTCCGGGATCAGTTCAAAGCCATGAAACATGCCTTCCCAGACCCGAAGCTCCACATCCACCCCGGCTCGCCGCATGACCCGGCTGAGTCTGACGCAGTTGCTCAAAAAGAGGTCGCGGGTTCCGGTCGTGATCAGGGTCCGCGGGAAGCCGGGCCAATAGTCGGCATACACGGGCGAAAGCAGCGGATCCCTGGGATTATTGCCCTGGGCGTAGGCCAGGGCAAAGTATTCCATGAGACGATCCCATTGCAACACGGGATCCCGGCCATGGTTGGAAAAATAGCTGTCGCCGGTACGGGTCAGGTCCGAAGCCGGAGAGGAGAGGCCCAGGGCCGCGGGCATGGGCAGCCCCTCGGCTTTCGCCTTGAGCAGCATGGCCAGGGCCAGGTTGCCGCCGGCCGAGCCCCCAAACACGACCACATTTTTCGGGCCATGCGACTCCATCAGCTTCGCGTAAACGGCCAGACAGTCATCCAGGGCCGCGGGAAAGGGGTGCTCCGGGGCCAGACGGTATTGGACCGCATACACGGGAAGCCGCAAAAGGTCGGCCAGGCGCATGGAGTAGGCATCGTCGGGATTGCCCAGGGCAAAGCCGCCGCCATGCACGTACATGGCCGCTTTGCCCTGGCTTTCCCCGGATATCCGCTTGGGAACCAGCACGACGACGGGTACACCGCCAATCGTTTCCCACTGCATGGAAGAAAGAAGCGTCTTGCGCAAATGCTCTCGTTCCGCATCACTTGCGGCCCGTTGTTCCTCCCGGATCGGGGCAACCGTGGCCGAAGTAAGCGGGCTGTCGAAAACAGGAGGCGTGTTCTGCTTCAAAAACCGCAGGGCTTGCGGACTCATGGTTTCTGTCTGGTGCAGATGAAACACATCCGAGGTGCAGGAGCACATCACCGCGCACAACAGTAGCAAGAAAAGAAAACGCATGAAACACCTTTATCGCAGCGCGACTTCAAAACCAGTCCGTTCAGTCGCAGTCCCCAGCGTACTTCCGGCAAAGCCTGCTTCTCTCCAACTACTGCTGGGTAAAGACCTCATCCAGCCAGTCGAAGAGCACATGGCCGATGAGGCTTCGGTTTTCCATGACGCAATGGTTGCTCGCCCCCTCGTCGGCTGGCGTGATGACCATCTTTGTGGCGGGGTTGGAAAAATTGTCCAGGGCGATCTTCTGTTGCCGCTGCACTTCCTGGCTCTTGTACTCGCCCTCGCCGACCATGATCAGCGCCGGAATGGCAATCCTGGCCGGGTCGAAGGTGTTGCCCTTGTTGGCGTCGATCAATTTCTCCGGCTGGTCCATGGGCACGCCGTAGCGCCAGCAGATGGACCTGACCACGCCGTCATGGAACGAGGACCAGGCTGCTTGCTGCTCCGGCGTGTCCAGGGCCGCGGGCATGGTGGCGAACAGGGCGTGGGCGTCCACAACCGCGGAGTTCATGGCAATGGCCTTGATGCGCGCATCGTGCATGGCCGCCTGAGGCACGAACAGCCCGCCGCCGCTGAAGCCATAGGCGGCCAGCCGACCGGGATCGACGTCCGGCCTAGCGACGAGATAATCCACCACGGCCTTCATGGCCACGTTGGTGTCCGTGCGGAAGACCATGCCCTGTAGCGGAAGCATGCCCTGGCCGGGCAGGTCCACGGTGGCGAAGTTGTAGCCCCGGGCATGGGCCTGGGGGGCGATGTAGTAGAAAAGATCTTCGGCAAAGGTCTCGCCTCCGCCAATCATCAGCAGGGTTTTGGTTGGTTCGGGGCCGGACGCGGCTTTCCAAAAATACCCGGGGAGCACGGAGCCTTCGAAGGGAACCTCGAAATATTCCACCGGCGGATCAAAAAGAGCCCCGGCCTTCTGGAACAGCTCCCGCAGCTTGTTCCCCTGCTCCTGAAAGGCCGGATTGTCCGGCAGCATGGAAATCAGGGAGATGCGATAGTAATATGCGGCCCGCAGGAGCTGATCCCTGGCGCTGACAGTATGCCCCGCGGCCAGGGACTTCTCCCCACGGGCCTGGACCCGACCGGCCAGTTCGGACCATTCCCGCTGCCAGCTCGCGGCGTCGCCGTCCTCAATATGCGAGGCCGCGTAAAAGGCCTCCCCTATTTCCACGCCCCCGTTGACCGCCGACCCCAGAACCAGGTTGCCGAAGTGGAAATCCATATCCTCGTCCTGGAAAAAGTAGCTGAAGGCCGTGGCGTGCATGTCCGAGACCTCAAGCGACTGATCAAATGCGGCGGCTGTTCCGGCCCACGCCTGAAAAACGGCTGCCATCAGAAGACAGATGAAAGCCTTGACCATACGGCATCTCAAGGTTTGCATGACTGAACCTCCTTTTGGAGTTGAGTAGTTACCGATAATGGCCTCCATCCGGTTTTTGCCGGAAGGATCGCGACCTATTCCCGAATCTGCGTGATGGGCAGGTCCGTTGTCCCGGCATAGAAGACCACGATGTGCGCGGGTTCGTCACCCACGCTTTCGCCCCAGTGCCAGGTGCCGACCACCTCGACAATGGCCTCCCCGGCTTTCAAGTCCAGGACCTGGCCGTCCAGGGTATGCACCCGCAAGTGGCCGCTGAGCAGGATGCCCGCGTTGATGACCGGGTGCTGGTGCACGGGCAGCTTTGTTCCAGGCGCAATTGTGATGCTCAAAATGCGGACCTCCGGCTGTCCTTCCGGATAGGACGGCAGCAATACGCCATCCCAGCTCGTTTCCGTCCTGGCCAGTTCCCGGACCATAACGCCCGTGTCTTTGGCGGCGACAGAACCAAGACCAAGGAAGGTAAACCAACCGATGACAAAAATACTGGTCAAACGAAGTCGCATGGGATGTCCTTTGTTGCGTGTTTTTCAGGCTCAGCCGTCAATGGAAAAGGAGATGTACGCAGGGCAAAATTCCGAACAGCTTAAAACTCGTCACTTGCGCGTTGCGTGGACCAATCCATGTAACCATAAATGAAATATGCCAAACACGAATGTTTGTTTTATCAATATGTTGAAAAAGCATGCCGCGACGCTTGGTAAATATGTTCGCGCCAATTTCGTTGGCGATGCCAAGGTTGTTGGAGAAGGATCAGGTCATCTCTTTTCCAAATGTTGAAAGCAAAAACTTTAAGATTCATCTGCAATTTCCGAACTCTGACTTCCCGAAACTCACCCAAGAATTTCAGCCTCTCTTCTCAATGCGAGCCGCTTCCTCAGAGATCCGGTCACGGGGGCCAATGGCAATGATCTGGATTACTCTCTTTTCAGCCGGATTGTCTTGAACTGTGATTGAATGATCTCATGAGGGCTGTGCTGGATTGTTTACATATTTTAGGGGCGGACACTTGCGGTCGCCTTGGGCAGGGCAGGCGTGAGGCCTGCCCCTACAATGTACCTTTGGCCACGCGTTCATCCGGACATTTGGCGGGAAAGGGTTGTAGTATGCCGCCGTCGGCAACACGAGGGTTGTGCGCCACCATAGATCCGTACCCAGCATGTCTTCAAAGCAGAAATGGAGGGATACGGGCACATGAATAATGCCACTTACCGCGATGACGTCTTCCTGGCCCGGCCCAGGGCGTCCGCGGCGAGGAGGGCGTGGAGGACGTTTTCGGGGGTGATTTCCCCGGCTTCATGGTGGATGCATTCCTCGGGCGCGCAGGCCTTTTGCGCCACCAGCGTCAACCTGGCCCGATCGACGTTCGCGAGGTCGAGGTCGGCCAGGGTGGTGGGCAGGCCGACGGCTTCGCAGAAGCCGTAGACCGTGTCCATGACGGCGGGTGGCGCGTCGCTGAGCTGCAGCCCGGCCAGGACGCCGAAGGCGACCTTTTCGCCGTGAAAGAATGCGTGGGTTTCTTCCAGCGCGGTCAGGCCGTTGTGGATGGAGTGGGCCGCGGCCAGACCGCCGCTTTCAAAGCCGATGCCGCTGAGCAGGGTGTTGGCTTCCACGATGCGCGAAAAGGCCGGGGTGACGGCCTGGTTCTCGCAGGCGATTTTCGCGGCCAGACCGTATTCCAAGAGGATGTCGTAGCACAGCCTGGCGACATGCAGCCCCACGGTGGTGCTCAGCCCGCCGCAGGCGTTGGCGGACTGGGTGCGGCGGCAGGAGTCGGCCTCGAACCAGGTGGCCAGGGCGTCGCCCATCCCGGACACCAGGAAGCGGACCGGGGCCTGGACAATGACGGTCTCGTCCACGATCACCGCGGCCGGGTTCATCTTCTGGTAACAGACGGACTCGAACACATTGTCGTCGGAGTAGATCACCGCGCATCCGCTGCACGGCGCGTCCGTGGAGGCGATGGTCGGGGCGACCACCACCGGAACCCCGGCCCGGTCCGCCGCGATCTTGGCCGTGTCGATGGTCTTGCCTCCACCCACGGCGGCCACCACGTCCACGTTCACCTGTTGGATGATCTCCGAGACGCGGGTCAGCTCCCTCTCGCTGCATTCGCCGCCAAAGGTTTCGATGATGTTGGAGTTGGATGACGCATCAAGGCCGCGGGCCGGAAGGATATTGGCCCGGGACGTGGGCGAAGCCAGGATCAGCCCCCGCCGCCCCAGGCCCTCCATCACCGCGGGCAGCTCAACCAGAGCGCCTTGGCCCTGGATGTACTTGCCTGGAAACAAAGCTTTCTTGAACATGGTTTTTATCTCCCTGTCTTGGTCAGCAACAATTGCTGGCGGATAATCATATGTTCGCGTCAATCTGAGGCTCAGGCGACCACAGATATTGACTCATGGTGCAGTATTCCTGGAATCCCAGTTGCCGATACACATTGAGCCCCATCTTGGACGTATGCAGAATTCCGACCCGGTATCCCGCGGTCAGGGCGTCGCGCAAGAGGGCCAGGGTGATCAGCGTGCCAATGCCTTGCCGTCGCGCTTGCGGGACAGTGACGACATTGTATACGCCGGCCACGCCTGCCCCCAAATACACCGAACCCGCGGCAACGGGTTCGCCATGCAGCCGACCGAGATAGTGGTGGAGCGGCAGTTGTTCTTGAAAACTGATCCGCTCGAAGAGATCCATCAGGGCTTGCACCGCGAAACCGGGCATGCCAAAGCCCACGGCAAACGGGTGACGCCACTGGTTCAGTGCTTCAACATTGTTGACTTTCTCAAGAGTAAAGCCGGGCGGGACCGGAATGTCCGATTGCAGGAGCCGCAAGTCCATCGCCATGCCGGGCACGTCCTCCTGGCGCTGGAAACCATGGGCTTCCAGAAACACCCCTAGATCAGCGGGTCGCGTGGCCGGCCCGGTCCACCACAGCATGGGCACGTTCCTGGCCTTGCAGCGGGTCATGGCTGCTTCAATAGCGCCGTCCACGGCTTCGGGAGCCAGATTCGCACGGAGGATGCTGTTGCATATCGGAAAAGGGACATTGGTCAACGACCAGAGCAGGTCGGGGCCATCATGCACTTCAGCCTGGGGCAACAGGCCGAACAGCGGCAGAAAGTCAAACAGGTTCTTCTCGATGCCGTTCACGAGGGCAGGTGGGGATACGTCTTGCAAAGTGTCGCTCATCTCGTTTTCCTCTCAACTTGGCCTGTTTTAATAAGGGTTCTCGACATAGGGTGCGATACTCAGTCACAAAATGACAGCACCCCCGGCAAAACCGGGCAGTATCCAATTGAATTATACTGGATAGATACCACCATCATACCTTTTAACCTGCCTCCCTTGCAATGTATTCCTCAGTGTTCGAAAACCATCCGCACCCGATGCGTGTCCCCGGTGGTTTCCAGGCGTACCGTGTCCGCGTACTGACTGATCAGATAGCCGGAGAGCCTGGCAAAGGCTTGGTCGTCCTTGAGAAGTTGCTCGGGGCTGGGCCGGTGGTGGCTCAGGATGACCGGCTCTCCCTGATACGTCATGTCAACTTGGACCTGAAACTCGTCAAAGTACGCCTCCAAGAGCAGTTCTTCGCCCCGGGACAGTCCTTGTCCAGCCAGGGACTCGTGCAGCTCCGCGGCCGCGGCCGCGGCTTTGCGGATCACCTCGGGCCGGGCTCCCCACTTGCCGCCCAGGTCCAGAAAAAAGTCGTTGATTATTCGCCCCGAGGCCGTGGCTGCGCTCAGGAGCAACTCGGCCCGCTCGCCGATGCCGATGCGGAACAGCAGGTTCAAGAGCACCCCGGTCACCGCGGTCAGGGCGATGGACGAGCCGAAGATGGGTTTGAAGTGATCGGGCAAAGGGGCGTAGATCTCCGGGGCGACAAGTACGCTCATGCCCATGATCAGGGAAATGCCGACCACAAAGGTCTTCCTGGGATCGATCATTCGGGTCATGACGATGGACCACCCGGTGACGATCATGAAGCAGGCTGCGTAGACGATGATCGCGCCGATCACCGGAACGGGCATGTGGCTCAAAACATAGGCAGGCTGGGGCAAGAAGGCCAAGGCGATGAAAAAGATGCCCGTGGCGTAGCCGATGTAGCGGCTGGTGGCCCCGGTGGCGTACGACATCCCGATGTTGGAGGAGGATGCGGCCAGCCCGGTGCCGCCCAACAGTCCGGCCGCGGCTGTTCCCAGCCCCTCCGCATTGATTCCGCGTTGCACGGACTGGATGTCCACCCGCTTCCAGTCCAGGTCGTTGATTTTTTGGCAGGTGATCACGTCTCCGGTCAGCTTCAGGGATGAGCAGATGGCGGCGATGAGAAAGGGCAGGATGAACGCGGGATCAAAAGCCAGCCCCGGATGCACGATCTGAGGCAGGGCCACCAGGGGCAGCTCGCTCAGCCGGTCGCGCATCCCGACGGGCAGTACCCCCAGGGCATAGGCCGAGCCAAAGCCGAAGACCACGCCCAAAAGGATGGCGTAGAGCTTGAAGCCCCGTTTACCCCAGACCGTGAACCCAACAATGGTCGCCAGGGTGCCCAGGCCCACCAGGACCTCCTTCAACTCGACCACCGTATCCTCCCGGCCCAGGCCGAACAGGGACTTGACGGCGTACGGAGCCAGTGCCAGACCGACCATGGCCACCACCAGCCCGGCCACCTCCGGGGGAAACAGGGTGCGCAGCCTGCCGACAACGCGGGCCAACAGGGTCTGCATGACCCCGGCGGCGACGGTCATGCCGCAGACCAGGGCCAGGCCACCGGCTTGGGCCGCGCTGATGGAGGCCTGAAAATAGATGAAGGAGCTGGTGTGCAGGCAAAAATAACCCGAGCCGAGCCCCCATTTTCTGGTGGCCTGCAGGATGCTGGCCAAGCCTCCGGCGATCAGGCCCACGCTGACCAGGGACCGGGTTTGGGCCGCGTCCGCGCCCAGGGCCTGGGCGAAAAACACGGTGGCCATCAGGCTGGAGATCAGCAGCGCACCGTGCTGCACGCCGAGAATCGCCAAGGTCCAGACCGAGGGGCGGTCGTTGACCCCGTACAGCAGGTTCGGCGGGGTCCGTGGAGCATCTCCATGGACCGTCTTCATTGAAGCATCCTTGGGCATCCCTCTTTTTCTCAACACATTATCACTACAACGACATTTTGATGCACCAATTGACACCGCCGATGTTTTAACCACGGGGATCACGGAGGGCACGGGGAACATATTCCATTAAACCAAAACTCTTTTCCCTGTGTTCCCCGTGTGCCCCGTGGTAAATAAAACCTGGCCAGACGATGAAAATGGAAGTGTCGCTGTAGTGTTGTTAATCCCTGAATTTCAACGTCACCGTGCATTTGCCGTTCTTGCGCCCAACCTGGACCTCGTCCGCCAGATGATTCACCAGAAAGCCCGCCATGGCCTGTCCACCTTCGCTACCATTCAGCAACTCTTCAGGGTCGGGCCGCTTCCGCGGTATTGTCAGCGGGCGTCCGGTATAAATCACGTCTATCTGGCAAAGATACTCATCAAATACGGCTCTGAGTTCCACAACTGGCTTCTCGCCCTTCGAGTCCATGAGATCGTAAGCGTAAATTGCTTCAAGAAGTTCATGCGCGGCATGATTGAGACGACGGACAACCTCTGTCCTGGCTCCCCATTGGTGCCCAAGACTCCAAAGCAGCTGGTTCAGTTTTTCCTGCCAGGCCTCATCCATGACAATATATTTGCTCACTGTTGTGTGGATGTTCAGGCGGAAAAGCGCATTGAGTCCGATGGCTACCAGCAAGGCTGCCGCAACGGTGGTGGATAGGGGCGAAAACAGCAGGCTTTGCTGATCTTCATGTCCCATGTGCAGCAGGTCGTGGCCTATGCCGACGATGAGCGCAAGGCCTATTGTGATGACTTTGCGCGAGTCAAGAAGGCGTGACGTGATGATCTTGATGCCGCCCACAATGATGAAGGAGGCCACAAACATCAGTACCGCGCCGATTACAGGCATTGCCAGGGAAATCCAGAACGCCGCGAAGGGAGGGAAAAAAGCCAGGGCGATGAACAGCCCTCCCAGCACGTAGGCCACGATGCGGCTGGTAACGCCGCTGGCCTGCGCAAGACCGACGGCTCCGCCGCTGGCGGTCTGGGCCATTCCGTTGATCATGGAGCCGAGAGCGTTTGTCATGCCCTCGGCCAGAAGACCTCTTTTGATCCCCTCCATGTCCGGTCGCTTCCAAGAAGAGTCGTTGGCCCTCTGGGCAACGGTTAGAACGCCGAAGCAGTTGAAGGAAAGAGCCAGCCCGAGCAGTGCGAAATGAGGCACCATCTCCCATGCAAGCGACCAGCCGAATTGGCCCACCGGAGGCAATGCGAAAAGGGGAACCTGGCGGATATCCTTGATAAGCGATGCATCGACAACGCCCTGCCAAACGGCGAACATCTGCCCGACGAGCAGGCCGCCAAAAACCGCGAAGGCTCTGATTTTCCCACGGCCCCATACGTTGATGGTCACGATAACCGCGAGGGTGAGGACCCCGGTCGCCAGTGCGCGGGTTTCGCCATGAAAAGGGGTGTCAATGGCCAGGAAAGCCCTCATGCCGATGAGGCCGAGGCCAAGGCCGAGCATCAGAACGATGAGCCCGGCAATCTCAACGGGAAACAGGGGGCGCAGCCTGGTGATGAGCCGTGAAGCGACCATCTGGACCAGGGCGGCAATGGTCATCATGCCGAAAGCCAAGCCAAGCCCCCCCATCTTGACGGCGGCGAGGGATGCCGGAAAGGCAATGGCGGATGTATGCATGGGACTGAACAGTCCGACCCCGACTCCGCCTCGGTTCAGGGCCTGCAAAATAACGCCGCAACCGGCGGCCACCATGGTCAGGGCAACCAGCCCGGCGGCACCGGCGGCGTCAAGTCCGGCCTGTCGGGCCAGGAGCACCGGCAAGGTCATTATGGACCCCAGAAACGCCAACTGCTGGAGCGCAACCATAATGGTCATGCCCAGGGGCGGGCGCTCATCAACCCAGTATGTAATTCCATCAGGCCTGAACGGGCCTTGCTTTTGGCTCATGGGAATCTTTGGTTCCTCGCTCTTTCACTTGGATAGGGGAGAATCGCGAACAGGATTCGCGACCCATCAATTGCCAAACCAGCGAGTCGTTTTCCAGGCCTGTCCTCAATCGTCAAGCCCTGCCAGCCCATCAGGCAGGGCATTTTTGTTCTCGAACCGCGGAAGCTCTGTATCGAAATCGAAATCGAAATCGTGATCGAAATCGATTTCTGGCAACTTTCCGATTTCGATAGCGATTTCGATTTCGATGGGTGTCGCCCTTCCCTGGGGAGTCCTCATGAGCACCCTGCAACCTACAACCCTGAAATCATTGAAATTCTGCAGAGAGCAAAAATCCCCTGAGCCCGTCAGGAAACCTACCCGGACGCCCCCCGGTACAGGACCGCCAGCAGGGTGATGTCGTCGGACTGAGGAGCGGTGCTGGAGAAGACGCGGATGGTTTCCAGGAGTTCGCCCACCAGTTCCTTGGGAGACTTCCCGCTTCTGGCACTGGTTTCCTGGAGCAGGCGGTCGTCGGAATAGAGTTCCTGGTCCGGATTAAAGGCTTCGGTCACCCCGTCGGTGTAGGCCAGCAGGACGTCACCGGGCTGGAGTCGGATTTCCCGGGTCTGGAACGGCATGTCTTCCATGCCGCCCAGGACGAGTCCCGGAGGCAGGTCCAGCCACTGGGGCGGCTGCCCGGAGGGCAGCAGAATCGGCCGGTTGTGGCCTGCATTGGAGTAGCGCATCAGGCCGGTGCGCAGATTCAGGACCGCGCAGAACAGGGTCACGAACATGCCCGCGTCGTTGCCCAGGCACAGCTCGTTGTTCACTCGGGCCAGAACCTTGGAGGGATCGGGCTCCTGTTCGGCGATGCCTTTCATCAGTGTTTTGGTCACGGCCATGAACAGGGCCGCGGGCACGCCCTTGTCCGAGACGTCGCCCACGGAGAAGAACAGGTGGTCCTCGTCCAAAAGGAAAAAGTCATAGAGATCTCCGCCCACGTGCTTGGCCGAATCCAGGATCGCGTAGAGGTCCATCTCGTGACGGTCCGGGAACGGCGGAAACTGCTTGGGCAGGAAGTTCATCTGGATGTTGCGGGCGATCTTCAGCTCGCTCTCGATGCGCTCCTGGGCCTTGGTGGTTTCGGTCAGGTTGGTGATGTACTCCTTGAGCGCCACGCGCATGGCGTCCACGGAGCCGGAAAGCTGACCCACCTCGTCGTTGACCCGGGCCTTGGGCAGGGGCACGTCCAGATTGCCCTTGGCGATTTCCCTGGTCGCCCCGACCAGGGTGCGCAGCGGCTTGGTGATGCTCCGGGAAATGGCCACCACCACCAGCAGAAGGATGGAAAACCCCGCCGCGCCGATGAGCAGCACCACATGGTTCAGGGAAAGGATGTCCGCGTACAGCTCGTCCCTGGGAATCATCACCCCCACGGACCAGCCGCTGGACGGCACCGGCGCGTAATACAGCAGTGAGATCCGGCCCGTATGCACGCTGGTGAAATCCGCGAATCCCTCCCGGCCCTGAATCATATCCCGCCCGATCAGGCGCAGCTCGGGCAGGTTCATTTCCTCGGCCACGCTGAACACGCTCTGACGCATGATCCGGTGCTGATCCGGATGGGCCACGAACCGGCCGTTGCGGCTGATCAGAAAGGCATACCCGGTGTCGTACAGGGAGACGCTGGAGATCCGTTCCACCAGGGCTTCCAGGGAGACGTCCGCGGTGACCACGCCGCGAAACTCCCGGCTGGCTTCGGTTTGCCGGTAAAACGGAGCCGAGAAGGTGGACATCAGGACATTGCCGCCGCCTTCGTCAAAGTAGGGTTCGCTCCACACCGGTCGTTCAAGATGTCGGGGGATGCTGTACCAGTCCCAGTCAAAATACTGGTAAGACTCTCCACCCAGGCTGGTGAGCACCAACTCGCCGAACTCGTCCCGATACGCATAAGGGGCGAAATACCGTTCGTCCGGGTCCATGGCGTGGGGCTCAAAGGCCGCCGTGGTCCCGAAGATATCCGGGTTGGCCTCCATGGCGTCCCGAAGCATGGCCAGCAGTTCGGTTTCCGTGAACTGGCCGTGTTCCAGGCGCAGGGACAGAAAGCGGGGCATGCGCTCCACCCCGCTGAGCGTGGTTTCCAGTTGGTGCACCAGGGAGCGGGTCAGGTTGGCGGCGTTCTCCTGGACGTTCTTCAGCACCAGTTGTTTGGAATAATTGTAGTTGTAGCCAAAGGCGACCAGGAAAATCAGGGTCGTGCTGGTCAGGATGAACAGGGCCAGGCGAAAGGACAGGCGCTGTTTTCTACTCGGCGGAGAAACGCGGGTCATAAAAACTCCTGAAGGGCGCGATATGCGTGATCACACCGGTCTCGAACAGCTCGGTCGCCACCAGCTCGTAATCCTGCTCTTCCAGCCGGCCCAGGGGGATGTTCCCGCCCTCGGGCAGGATGATGTCCCGCATCCGGGCCAGCATCCAGCGCTGATGCACCCGGTTGGTGGGCAGATTGGCCTCCTCGACGCGCCGCATGACCGCGTCCAGGGCCTCTTCCGGGTGGTCGAAGGCGTACAGCCAGCCTTCAAGGGAGGCCCGGACGAAATCCCGGACCAGGTCCGGATCGGCGCGCACTAGGCTCTCCAGGCAGTACAGCCCGTCCTCCGGAAAATTGGCCCCGTAGTCGGCCAGGAAGAACACGCTCAGCTCGTTTTCATTGATCCCGGCATGGATGAGGGTGTTGTATTCGTTGTACCACATGGCCGAGGCCGCATCCACGCCGCCCAGCAGGAACAAATCCAGGGTGTAGCCTTGGGGGATGACGGTCACGTTCATGTGGTAGCGCCGGAAAAAAGCCAGGGGTTGGGCCTGGAAGTCCGGCCAGACCGAGACGCGTTTGCCGTCCAGGTCAATGGGCGAAAGGATGCCGCTGCTTTTTTTGGCCACCAGCATCAGGGCGGAACGCTGGACGATCTGCCCGATGTTGACTGCCGGAACACCTCGGGAACGCAATTCCAGCCCCCCGGACAGGAACATGGAGGCGAACTCGGCCCGGCCCTGGGCCAGTGCCGGGCCGGCGGGATTGTCCGGACCGCCGCGCAGCAGCTCCACCTCCAGCCCCCGGCGAGCGTAAAACCCCTTGTCCTTGGCCACGTAGTACCCGGCGAATTGGGCTTGGGGCGACCAGTGGGGGATGAACCGGACAAGGCGTGAAGCCGTCTCTTCAGCCCTCGCCGCCTCCGGCACGATTGCGCACAACAGGCAGCACAGCAGTGCCGCGAGAGCCCGGAACGGCACCGAGGAAAGGACCGGGAAGAGCTGGACGAGGGGACGATGCAAGAGCGAAGAGCCCTGCCCGACAAAGACGCGTCGGTTCAGGGCGCGGGGCTGGATAGTGGGGCTTGAGAAAACGATCATGGCGAATTTCATAGGTATGGTTTAGGCAGGAACAGAATGGAAAAAACATTGGCGAGCCAGCTGCCCGAAACGCATACAACCAACTGCTACTCGTCAGCAACCTCATTCCAGATATCATAAGCCACTTTCCAGTTGCCGTCCGGCTGTTTTCGCAGGACCCACAGGTAGTTGCCCGAGTATGTCTGCTCTTCCCGGTTCAGGCGGTCGGCGTCGAGCCTGGAAAAGGTCGAGTGCAGCACGGCCCAGTCGCCCATCAACTGGATCGCGCCCGGATGCAGGGTGATGACCGTTCTCTTGTCCGTGAAACGATTGACGTAAAAGGCCTTGATGGCCTCTCTCCCGAGAATGGCTACCTGGCCGGCCGGCACCCAGACAGCGTCTTTGTCCAACAGATCCGCCACGGCCAAGGCGTCGGACGCCATGGAGGCGGCATTGAAGTTCATTCGGACCGTGTCGATGGCCTCCAGGTTGTCCATCGCGTTAGACTGCGCACTCAAGCCCAGCAAAAGAAATATGGCCAAAGCCGAGGTTGCAAGCGAATTTTTGAGCCAAAGCATGATTGTTCTCCTTATGGTGGCTGTGAGAGGGAGTTTGTTGACGAAATCATCAACCGACCCACCAGGTCGACTTACCTGAGTGTTGAAAAAGTCCTTATCCACAGTCCTCATCCCGGGGCGTGACGATGGGAAATAACGGGGCAAAGGTGTCCAGCAGGGACATGAAATCGACAAAGGCTTCGAGACGTCCGGTAAAGACGAGCAGGCCCCGGTCCTTGGCTTGTTCCATGGTCATCAGGCCCAGCATGATGGCGGCCAGGGTGGACTTGTTCAGCGTCAGACAGGCGTCGGGAGCGCCCAGGGGCTGACCGTAGTTGAGGACCGCGTTGTTCACGGTCAGCCCGAAGGCGGCCTGGCTTCCCGGAGCCATGTCGGTGAAGGTGATGTTCAGGCCGATGGTCTTGCCCATGGCTTGCTGCCCGTTGAGCCGCACGGCCAGGTAGTCGAAAAGCATATTTGGCGTCATGGCCCGGAGTACGTCCGGGCCTCTTGTGGCGCTGCCGCCGGGAATGTTCGGAATGCCGTCGCGCAACTCCTGGGCGGCTTGCAGGTACACGGAGCGCCAGGGACCGGATTCAGCCTGGTAGCCCATCTGCTCAAAGGCGTCGGCCTGCAGCTCCCTGGCCTCCTGGTTGTCCGGGTTGGCGAAGACGACGTGCTTCAGAACCTCGGCCACCCAGCGGTATTCCCCTCGCGCAAAGTCGGCCCGGGCCCGCTGCACAATAGCCGCCTCGCCCCCCATGTACTCGACGTATTTGCGGGCTGCCGGGACCGGCGGTAGGTTGTTCAGATTAGCCGGGTTGCCGTCGTACCAGCCCATATAGCGTTGGTAAATGGCCCGGACATTATGTCTGAGGGTTCCGTAATAGCCGCGGGTGGACCAGTTTTGTTCCAACTCCGGAGGCAATTCCAGCATCTCGGCAATTTCCTCGCCCGTATAGCCCTTGTTCATCAGGTTGAGCGTCTGGTCGTGCATGTATTTGTAAACATCCCGGTGCTTCCTGAGCTTGTCCACGGCTCGGGCGTTGCCCCAGACCGGCCAGTGGTGGCTTTGGAAGACAACCTCCATTTCCGAACCGAATAGCTCAATGGCCTCGTTGAGATACCAGGCCCAGCCCAGGGCGTCCCGGACCTGCGCGCCGCGCAGAGTGAGGATGTTGTGCATGGTGGAGGTCACGTTTTCGGCCATCCACATGGCCTTCTGATCCGGAAACCACGTGTTCATTTCCACCGGGGCCTCGGTGTCCGGGGTCATCTGGAAGACCATGCGCACCCCGTCGATGACCAGTTCCTGGCCCGTTGTCCCGATGGAAATCGTAGGGGGGATCAGACTTTGGGAACCGGTGGAAGTGGTCATCCCCAGTCCGGACCCTACCCCGCCCTGGGCATTACGCGGCAGAAACGGCCCGAACATGTACATGGCCCGGCGGCTCATGGCGTTGCCGGCGATCACGTTCTCGCTGATCGCATGTTCCATAAACCCTTCCGGGGCCACAATGGGAATCCGCGCCGCGGTGGCCTCGTCCACGATGCCTCGCGCCCCGCCGTAGTGATCCACATGGGGGTGGCTGTAGATGATGCCGGTAATGGGGCGTTCTCCCAGATGGGTGGTAACCAGCTCCAACGCGGCGCGGGCCATCTCGGTGGTGATCAGCGGATCCATGACGATCCAGCCCGTATCGCCCTGGATGAAGGTAATGTTGGAAATGTCGTAGCCCCGGACCTGGTAGATGCGATCCGTAACCTGGAACAGCCCGTAGAGCATGTTCAGCTGGGACATGCGCCACAGGCTTGGATTGACGGTGTCGGGAGCTTCGGCTTCCAGCGTGATGAACTGCTTGTAGCTCTCCAGATCCCAGACCAGTTTTCCGGTGGCGTCCCGGATGGTCAACGTCTCCGGGCGGCCAATGAACCCGCGTTGGGCATCCTCAAAGTCCTGCGTGTCGGCAAAAGGCAATTGTTGGTACACTGCGGCATTGGCCGCCCGGGTGACCTCGGTGGCCGGCTTGGGAGGGACGCGCGCAAAAGCAGGTCCACACGCCTGGGCAGCCGCCATGCCCATGGCCAACACCAACAAGAGGCATTTCCAGAAAATTTGCATACGTTGCTCCTTCTGGTCAACGGTCAGAAACCATTAAAAGTGCCGGTTCGCTCCAATTACGGTCTTTGCAGCCTGAGATTTTTTGGCGCCAGAACCAGCGTTGAATCCGGCCCGCGTTGGGTGCCGGGGCGAATGTAATTCCGTTGCACGACTACGGCGTAACCACAGGCTGCGGCGGCTTCCGGCGAGCAGGGGGGGATCATGCTTTCTTTGACCGACAGGCAATGCCCACCGGTCAGAGCTTCCAGGCCGGAACAATTCCGCGTGATGTAGTAGACGTAGAGCTTGTCGGCATTCCTGACCTTGCCCGCGTACTCCTGAGCCGTGTCCCGAAGCTGGGCGTCGTTGATGTTTGCGATGCCTTTCTTGAAAAGGGAATCGTTGATCGACACCCCCGTATATGATGCGTTTCCGGTTCGCGTGCCCAACGTCCCCACGACGGCGTAAACCTCTCCATTGTCCAAAGTAAGGGGGGGGCCCAAATGATATGTGGTGTCCTGCGTATCACCGAGACAATTCATTCCGATCTCGGTGCACAGCGGCCCGACAAGATTCATGGGAGGAACCTGTAAATCCTGAATAGTCGCTGAACGATCCGAACAGTCGGCCGCGGCGCAGGGCTGGCCCCACTTATGGCCGACCTCGGCCATAAGCCTGTTCATCTCAGGCTTCAACCAGTCCTCGCGATTCGCGGTTCTGTTTTGAAGGACCACCGGCGGGTAGGGGGCGGGGTTCCGGGTCTGGTTGGCGTCCCGGATACGGAGCACGGCGAGAGGTGGACTGTTTCTCCAGGTATCCGAACGCGTACCGGGTCTACCGGTATCGAACGGCATGGAATAGCGCAGCAGGATCATGAAATCGTCGGCCTGTTCGTGGACCCCCGTCCGGACCGTGGGTGGCAGCGGCTCGGTAAAGACGTGCGCGTTGTCCGTTGCGCCGCGCCCCAGGGCCGCCCGGACCGCGGCGTCCATGTTCCTGTCCGGGGTGACGATGAAATAGCGCTCCTGATCAAAAGCAGCGCCGGACTGTCTTTCAATCACGACGTGGTTGATGCTGTTGCTCAGACTGGAAAAAATCTGAACACGCTTGGGGTTCTTGGGGATGGTCCCAAAGAAGGTTGGAAGTCGAAAAGGTGCAGTCGATGCCAAAAATTTGTACGGAAAGCTGTTCGTGTTATACGTTCCTTGGCGTGAAAAAAGATAGGTCTGAAATCCGAAATAGGCGGCTGGTGGAGGAAGAATGCCAAAGATGAGGATTGCTTCCGACCTGTCGAAGCGAAATGTCGCCCCATATCCATCCTTGCTTGGACCGAATGCATTATACGTCGCCGCGTCTCTGAACTCATTTTCCCAATACGGAACAGCGGGCAGCACATACGGGGCCGCCGGATTGTTTCCATAACAGTTTTCCATCACGCGATATGAATATTTGCAGTCGTCAATGGTATACAGCTTGAGGTAGCCACGCTGCACTTCATATCCTTGCTCCGTCAGATCAGATATCAGAAGCTGGGCCTTGTTTTCAATGAAATCAGGGAGATTCCGGTGTTCCGAGGAGCTATCGCTGGTTAGACAGCCGCTGATGAAAAAGAGGGAACCAATCGTCAAAACCAGAAGACGTGTTCCACGAGCCAAAACGACGGAAATCATGTCGCCCCCCCCTTGATGTCTCTTTGATGTTGGAATGATCCAATAAATCAGCCTTTCAGGCCTGGGCTGCGTGGCCGATTACCCATGCAGCAAGAGTAGCATAGCAAGCCAACATATCACAAACATATTAAAACGGGAAAATGCGAAAAAAATGGGGACGGCTCGATTCAGTCGAGCCACCCCCCATGCACATGCGATATGGACCAGGGCCGTTATTTCCGCGGACCGCCTTTGCGCGGAATCCTGACCGTGAACCGGGCTCCCTGTTCAATGTTCTCCACTTCGATGCTCCCGCCCATCCGCTCTTCCACCAGCTTTTTGGCGATACCCAGGCCCATGCCCGTGTGGTAGCGGCCCTTTTCGCTATAGAAGTCCACAAAAATCTGTTCCAGGGGCCGGGATGGTTCATATTGCTGGCGAAACAGGTTGACACTTTTTTTCCGTAAAAATGGGGTTGGGCTGGTTTTCCCATGCTGAAAATTGTCAACCAATTGCGAACAATCCCCGCATTTGACTGCTGCCAAAAAAGTGAGCGGCCTCCGTGCGGTGTGCGGAGACCGCTCCATGTGGTATCATTGCAGGGGACAGTTCTGCCCGTTCTCCGTCCTTTGACGTTTCATGGCCCCGATAACGGGGCGACGTGAACTACTCATCGCTCAACAGCAGCATCAACACGCCGGGAAGGCCGGCCGCCTTGCGGAAGTGGGCGGTCAGGTTCCGGTCGCGATGGGCCGGGAAGGTGTATTGGGCGTTGGTGGAGACAGGTATGCCGGCCTCGGTCCATCTGGTGAAGATGTAGCCATTCCGGGCTGTTGCATGAACCGTCACGGGCTGGTCATGGTCGTATTCTCCGCCGCCGCTTACCGTGCCGCCCTGTTCCGGGTCCGCCAGGACCAAGATCTCGTAGGTCTCCTGGGCCTCGCTGAACATGGCCACGGGGTTGAGATTGCCCGTAACCGTGAAGGTGTACATTGGGTCCAGCGAAATCACGACCGAACCTGCCAGCCAGTGCGTAAACACCCAGCCAGTTGCCGCATTGGCCCGAACCATGGCTTGGCTGCCATGGACATGTACTCCGCCGCCGCTGACCGTACCACCCTCCACTGGAGAAGCCGTTGGCGTAATGGTGTATTCCTGATCAAATACGGCTTGCACCGTGCAGTTCGAGGTTATGGAACCCGTGGTATAGATGTTCTCGGCCAGGCTCCCATTACATCCGGAAACAGCACGGATCCTGAACCCGGCATTTGGTGTCACGGTGAACGTGGTGACAGTTCCGTGGGCGACGGTCCGGCTGGCCGGATCGATGTTTCCACCCGTGCCGGCGGTGCCGGATACTGTGTACGTTTGAAGCGTTGAAAACTGCTGATTCTCTCCATACGCCGTCCCTGCCGCATTCGTGGCAAAGGCACGCACATAATAGGTCGTGCCCGGAGTCAATCCGGTAATACTGGCAGTGAAGGCCCCGGTGGCCGTTGCTGCGCCCTTATCGTCGCAGGTGTCTGCCGTGGTCGGGTTTTCCGTGGTGGACCAGCACACACCGTGGGCCGTGGGGTTGAAACTGCCCAGGCTGGTCATGTTCCCGTTGCCCGTTGCCGTGGTTGAGCCGATGTCCGTTACGACGCCGGTGGTCACGGTGGAGGTGATGGCCGTCCACTGCGCCACCAGGGCTATGTTTTCCTCCGGCATGGTTGCCGGAACGGCCGGGTGCCAGCCGGCGAAGGTGTAGCCGGTGCGGGTTGGGTCGGCGGGTGCGGTCACCGGTGTGCCGGGGGTCTGGGTGATGGAGTCGATCAGGGTGCCGCCGGCGCTGAGAAAGGAAATGGTGTACTGGTTTGCGCTGAACGTGGCGGTTACAGTACACGATTCGGTAATCGCCCCAGTGCGATAGATGTTTCCGAGCCGTAATCCCTCGCAACCGGTGACCTCTGCAATGGAGTGTCCGGCGTCGGCGGTGACCGTAAAGCTGACCTCCTCCAGATAGTCCGCGGTATGGGTTGTGGGACTGATGCTCCCGCCTTCTTCGGTGGTGCCGGTCACGGTGAAGGTTTCGCGTGCGACGAACTCCACCTCGCCCCCGTATCCCGTGCCCGCGTCATTGGTGGCATAGGCCCGGACGTAATAGGTCGTGCCCGAGGTCAATCCGGTAATGCCGGCCGTGAAGGCCCCGGTGGCCGTGGCCTCCCCGCCTTCCGTGCACGTGGCGCTGCCAATGGCAGGGTTCCTGGTTGTGCTCCAGCACACGCCGTGCTGGCTGGGATCGGGAGCACCCAGGCTGGTGATGTTGCCATGGCCCGTGGCCGTGGTCGGGGTGACGTCGGTCACTGCCTGGGTGGTCACCAGGGGAACGTCAGTCCGCGTTCCGCCCCTGAGATACGGGTAGCCGCTGTTGGTGACCCCGTCCATGGCCCAGATGCCGTCAAAATCCCACGCGGTTGTCAGCCCCTCGGTGGCAGTATCCGTGAAGGTGGCAATGCTTTGCATCATTGCGGTGACTTTTCCGGTGGCGCCGATGCCCGAAACCTGGTTCGATGCCTCGCTGTCCCAGAAATTATCCGCATAGGTCGGATCATTGCCGTCAGCACCGACAAAACCGTTGGCCGTCAGGGCGTCGCCGTCCTCTACAAGCACCCTGCCGATGCTGAAACTGGTTGTGATTGTGCCACCCAGGTTCTGGCCGAAAAATCCGCCAAACGTCGTTCCGGTGAAGTCGCTCGCCCGGGTGACATCGCCGGTGGCGTAGCTGTCGGTCACGGAGCCCCCGTCGCTGTTGCCCAGCAGGCCGCCGGCCCGGCTGTTTGCCGTAACCGTCCCAGTGGCGTAGCTGCTTGTAATGTCGCCCGAACTCCTTCCCACCAGCCCGCCGACCCGGCTGGTTCCCGTAATCGTCGCGGTGGCGTGGCTGTCCGCGATGGCGCTGAAATTGCGGCCCACCAGACCGCCGACGGCAGTGGATCCTGTTACTGTTCCGGTGACGAAGCTGTTGGCAATGGATCCTTGGTTCTGTCCCACCAGGCCGCCGACCCGCTGATTCCCGGTGACATTCACGTTGGTCAGGCCGAGATTCCTGATGAGGGAGTTTTGCGTGACTCCGAACAGCCCCCGCTCATGGTCGTCGGGCCGGTTGATGAACAACGCGTCGATGGTATGACCGTCGCCGTCGTAGAGGCCGCTGAACGGGATCGAGATGTTTCCGATGGGCGTCCAGTCGCCGTCGGCCCAGCCGTTGGTGGCAGCGGCGTTGATGTTGGCAGTCTGCCGGTAGTGCGCGGCCCAGCGTTCATTCTGGTCCGGAGACGGCACCTTGTCATTGGAAGCCGTGATCCAGTTGAGGTCTTCCAGCGTGGCGATCAGGTAGGGCTCTTCCGACGTGCCAGCCCCAGCGGGTTGCGTGATGTTGGTCGTCCATTTGGCCAGGAGCGTGGTGGCTTCGGTCCGATCCCAGGTTCGGGCGCTGGCCATGGCCGCCGTGTAGTATTGGGTGTCCTCGTCGTTGAGATCGAGGAAGTAGCCGCCAAAGGTGTGTCCGACCCAGGTGGGGGCCGTGGCTGCCGGCATGGCTGCATCGAAGGTGGCGGTGACGCCGGCGCTGCCGCCGCTGCCGCCTTGACGGTCGAAGGTCACGGTGGAGGTGATGGCAGTCCACTGCGCCACCAGGGTCAGGTCTTCCGCCGGCATGGTGGCCGGAACCGTCGGGTTCCAGTGCGTGAAGGTGTAGCCCACTCTGGTCGGATTGGCAGGTGCGGTTACCGCTGTGCCATAATCCTGGGTAATGGGGGAGATCTCGCTACCGCCCGCGCTGTCAAAGCTCAGGGTGTGGCTGTTGGCAATCCACCTGGCATACAGGGTTAATGAGGCATCCGTTGTATAGACTTCGCCGGCGGCATGATCCGTGCCGCTCCCATTGGCCTGCGTGTTCCAGCCGGCAAAGGTGTGGCCGGTTCTGGCCAGGCTGCCGGTGTTGGCGGCCAAGGTCAGGTTTTGACCCTCGACCTTGGTCTGGTTATCGGGCGCCGTGCCGCTGGTCGCGTTGTTGGGGTTATAGCTGATCGTATATTCGTGAAGCGTGGTGAAGGACGAGTTCTGGCCGTACCCTGTGCCCGCCGTATTGGTGGCATAGGCCCGGACATGATAGGTCGTGCCCGGCTCCAATGGCTCCATTCGGTGGAAAAAAAGCCCAGTTTCGGAGACCGGCCCCTGTCTGCTGCAGGTATCATCCACAGTGGGATCTTCCGAAGTCGCCCAGCACAGCCCGTGCTGGGTGGGGGAGTCCACGCCCAGGTTGTCGATCCTGCCGCGCCCGCCGGCCCAGTCCGGGCCGATGTTTCGCACGAACCGGGTTGCCACGATGGGCTTATCTTCGCATGGATTTTCATCGAACTGCCACAACAGGAAGGGATAGCCGCCGTTGGCCTGCAGGCAGATGCCCCAGATTGCGGCGGGGGGATTGAACGCATTCCAGCCAAGAACAATGGGCCAGGCCGCGTCAAGCCCTTCCGTGGCCGTGTCGTCATAGGTGGCGATGTTTTTCATCGCATCGCCGAGCTTGGCCGTGGCGCAGATGGCGCTGGTCTGGTTCGACGCCTCGCTGTCCCAGAAATTATCGGCACAGGTGACGGAACCCTCCGTGCTGCCGACAAAACCGCTTGCCGTCAGGGCCTCGCCGTCCTGTACAGACACGCTTCCGGTACTGTAGCTGTTTCGGATCGTGCCGCCATTATTCAGGCCGCAGAATGCGCCAATCATTGTTTGGGTGCTGCCGCTGGTTCGGGTGACATTGCCGACGGCGTAGCTGTTGGTCACGACGCCGGCCAAATTGTTGCCCACCAATCCGCCGACCCTGTTGTTCCCTTTGGTCGTCGCAGTGGCATGGCTGTTTTCGACGGTGCCTGCATTTCGTCCCACCAGTCCGCCGACAGCAGAATTTCCTGCCACTGCACCGGTGACGAGGCTGTTTTTGACAGTGCCCTCATTGATGCCCACCAGCCCGCCGACACGTTCATTGCCGGTGATGTTGACATGGGTCAGGCCGAGGTTGCGGAGCTCTGCGCTCGCTCCCGCAACACCGAACAACCCCTGATTATTGGAGTCGGGATTGGAGTCGGGACGGTTGATGAACAGTCCGTCGATGGCATATCCCTGACCGTCGTAGACGCCGGTGAAAGGCGTCGTGCTGTTGCCGATGGGCGTCCACCCGCCGTTCTCCCACTCGAAGGTGGGAGTGGCGTCGATATCGTCCGTCTGCCGGTAGTGCTTATCCCACCTGCCTGCATCCGCGGCGATCCAGAACAGGTTTTCCAGTCCGGCAATGCGGTAGGGATTTTCGGCCGTCCCGTTACCTTCGGCCGGTGAGGCGCCGCGTGTCCACCAGGCATACAGGGTGGCGCCTTCGGTCAGGTCCCAGTTTCGGGCGCTGGCCATGCTTGCGGTGTAGTATTGGGTGCCACCCCCGTTGGGGGCCGTGAAGTAGCCGTGAAAGGTGTGCCAGGGCCGCGTGGGGATGGCGGCTGCGGGCATGGCTGCGTCGTAAACGGCCGTGACGCTGTTACCGTCGCTGCTGCCGCCCTGATGGTCCAGGGTTACGGTGTACTGGTTGGCGATCCACCTGCCATACAGGAACAGGGAAACATCCTCGGCATAGCTCGCACTGGCGTCATACTGCGTGCCGCTCCCATCGGCCATGGTGTTCCAGCCGGCAAAGGTGTGGCCGGTTCTGGCCAGGTTGCCGGTGTTTCCGGCCAAAGTCAGGTCAACACCCTGAACCTTGGGCTGGTCCTCCGGCGGCGTGCCGCTGGTCGCTCCGTTGGCGTCATAGCTGACCCGGTAGGCCGTGGTGAAGGTCCTGTTCTGGCCGTACCCGGTGCCCTGCTCATTGGTGGCAAAGGCCCGGACATGGTAGGTCGTGCCCGGCTCCAACTCCAACATGGGGGCCGTGAAGTTCCCGAGTTGCGTGATTGGCCCCAGGCGATTGCAGGTATCCGCCACAGTAGGATTTTCCGTGGTTGCCCAGCACACGCCGTGGTCCGTGGGATTGCTGGAGCCTAAGCCGTCGATCCGGCCGCGACCTCCGGCCCGATTCGAGAGGATATTCTGCACGGGCCGGGTCGCTACGCCGGGAGTGAGGCACGGATTCTCATCGAACTGCCACAACAGAAAGGGAAGCCCGTCATTGACGCCAGGACAGATGCCCCAGTAGGGGCCTTCGGGCATTTGTGCATAATGTTGTCTCCAAAGAAGGTACGGAAAATCATTCAAAAGCTCAATGGTGATCTCAGGACCTTCAGTCCATCCTTCGACAATTTTCCATCCGGCATTGCTGTATGTACTGAATTTGCGCATATCTTCCGGACTTTTTGCAAAACCAAGTGTGTCGCTCGTACCGCTGTCTTCCACACTCCAGATGTTATTGGGAGGAAAGAAATCAAGCCAAGGAATGAGGGCGTGTCGGCCATGAATCGCGCCGGTAGAATCTGCTTGTCCTATGACTCGGCCAATAGCGTAGCTATGCGTTGGATGTTGCCAACCACCAGTATCAAAACCACCATGCAAACCACCTACAGATTCTTGCCCAGTGACTGCACCGGTGGCATAGCAACTATCCGCCCAGCCTTCACCGTAACCTAACAATCCGCCCACACCCGGAGTAAATTGTGAAGGTGACAGTCCATCTAGAATTGGCCTACTGTATAAATCATCAGGGTCATCAATACCTGTCACGTTCCCAGTAGCGTAGCTTGCAAACACTCTGGAACGGGTGTTCCTAAAATTTTCTCCTACCAATCCACCAACCCGGTAATATCCAGTAACATGACCGGTAGCATAGCTGTTTATCAACAAATGGGATTCCCAAATTCCAACCAAACCACCAACCCTACTTTTCCCTGTCACTGAACCCGTTGCATGTGTCCTTAAAAAAACGGAGTAATCAGCATGACCAAGCAGGCCACCGACGTTTTGAAAACCAGTAACATCACCTGTGGCATAGCTGTTTTTTACAAATGCCATGTATGAAGAACCGATCAATCCGCCTACAAAAAGGCTATCAGGAGCACTCACCGTTACATCGGCATGGCTATCGCTGATCATTAAACGATTCACAGAAACTAATGGGGGGTATTGATATAAATTCTCTATATTTCCCACAAGCCCACCAATGCTTTTACTAAAACTGCGGTCGTATCGTGGATTTGCCCAAATTTTACCTGTTGCGTAACAGTTTGTTATCATGCCTTCTGTTCTATCCGTACTATCAGTTACAATTCTACCCGCCAGTGCGCCAATATCTGATTCTGCTTCAATATCTACATCAATCAGGCCGAGGTTTTTGATGCTGGCGTTGTTCCACAGGGTTCCGAACATGCCTTGGGGTGTATAAAAGGTATTTTCTATGTCATCGGATCTATATTTATGATACCAAAAATTGGCGCGGTTGATGAACAGCTCGCTTATGGTGTGTCCACCTCCGTCGTAAACGCCGGTAAAATTTGCGATGGGCCGCCAGCCGTCCTTGAAATTATCAATCCATTTTTCCCTCCAGAGGAGGGTGACGTCCGTCCTGGTGGGCGAGGCATCGATGTCGGCCGTCTGGACGTAGTGTGCCGACCATCTCGCGTCACGGTTCGGAGTGGGCACATGGTAATCGTCGGCTGCTATCCAGTATAGATTGCCCAGCGTGGCTATCTGATAGGGATTTTCCGGAGTGCCGTCCCCTGCTGACGGCGGCTCGCCGGTGTGCTTGTTCAGCCAATAGGCATAGAAGGTGGCATTCGCGTTCAGATCCCAATCCCTGATGCTCTTCATGCCCGAGGTGTAGTATTGCGTGCCGCGACCATGGGGTTGCGTGAAGTAGCCGCCAAAAACATGGTTGAAGCGCACCGGCGGGGCGGCGGCAGGCATGGGCGAACCGGCCACTGCGGTGACGCTGTTGCTGTCGCTTCGGCCGCCTTGCAGGTCAAAGGTCACGGTGTAGGTGGGGGCTGTAAACGTCCATTCGGCATAAAGCGTGATTGAAGTCTGTGCCGTATAGGTCGCGCCCGCGGCATATTGGACGCCGGTGCCGTCCGGCTGCGTATTCCACCCGGCAAAGCTGAATCCGTGTCTGGCCAGATCGCCGCTGTTCGTGGCCAGGGTCAGATCCTGGCCGGGGGAGCTGGTCTGATTCGCAGGCGCCGTGCCGCTGGTGGCCCCATTGGCGTGATAGCTGACCGTATAGCCCGAGGCCGTGGTGAAACTGACGGCCGGGCCATATTGGACGCCTGCCTTGTTACGGGCAAAGGCGCGGACATGGTAGGGCGTGTCCGGGTACAAACCCGTCATCTGCGCCGAGAAGCTCACGGCGCCCCCGGCCGGACCAAGATCGTGGCAGGTATTCTCGAGGGTCGGCAGGGTCGATTCCTGCGAAGTTGCCCAGCAGAACCCGTGAGAAGCAATGGCTGATTTGCCCAGCCCATCAATGCTCCCGTGCGCCCGGCCGCCATCGGCAACGCTGTCTTGCACCGCCTGGGTGGACACGGCGGGGAGGTCCCCTGAACACGGCGACTCCTCGAACTGCCACAACAAAAAGGGATAGCCGTTGTTAACGCCTTCGCAGATGCCCCAGACATTACTGGTTTGCCCCACCCACCAGCCTTCATGACCAAGCAGGACTCGACCACCTGTCCATCTGGTCCTCACGAACTTGGATGGCTCCTCCACCCACCAGTCTCCCCAACGAAGGAATTCACTGTTGTGCTCCTCCCACCATCCATCGACAATAAGCCAGGAGGTGGCAAGCCCATCCGTTCCCGTGTCGTTGAAGGTGGAGATTTGATTCAACTGCGCTGTGGTTTTGGGCGTTCCCTTGCCGGTATCGCTCTGTCCCGTGGTCGATTGATCATAGAATGTGTTGTTTATTCTGGTTTTATGAGGATGGTGAACAAGTCCGATCAGACCGCCGACGTTGGTGCCTTCCGTCACCGCTCCGGTGGCATAGGCATTTTCCAACACTGTCCCTTCCGGAGTTGCTGCTTCACTAAGCCCCACCAGACCGCCGACCATGCTGGTTCCACTCACCGCACCGGTGGCATAAACGTTGGTCAAATTGTAGGCATTCCTGGCCACCAGTCCCCCGATCGCGGCTCCGCCGCTCACCGCGCCCGTGGCATAGCTGTTGATGATTGACCCGCGGTCATTGTCTCCCACCAGCCCGCCCAGTGCATTGTCTCCGGTTACGTGGGCGGAGGAGTGACATTGCATTACAAGACCGTCATTCTTTCCAATCAGCCCTCCCACGATATTTCGGCCGTGCACCCGGCCCGTGGTGTAGTTGTTGACGACATCAGCGCCATAGCTGCCAACATTCAATCCGATGAGCCCCCCGACATAATCTCTGCCGGTGATGTCGACATCGATCAGTCCAAGGTTCTCGATGCGGCCGTGACCGGCATAATAATCCGTTATGCCGATCCCCGAGGCGTATCGAATGCCGGCCGTGCTTCCGAAAAGGCCTTGATTATCCGCGCCGGGCCGATGGATGAAGAGATTGCTGATGGTGTGCCCCTGGCCATCGTAGTGGCCAACGAACGGGACAGTGGCGCCGATGGGCGTCCAGCCTCCGATGCCGCCCCCGTCAACCCAGCCTTGCGTGGGTGCTGCGTCAATGTCCGCGGTCTGGATGTAGTGCGCGTTCATTCTCCAGGCGAGGCTTGGCGTGGGCACCACCGACTCAGGAGCCGCAATCCAGTAAAGATTTTCCAGCGTGGCGATCTCGTACGGAAACCTCTCCGTACCTTCACCCCCCGGCGCCGGCGGCGTGGCGGTCTGGGCCATGGACGGGGCCGCGGACAACAGGAAAGACAGGGACAGCAGGATGGCGAGCAGGACTTGTCGCATGGGAAACTCCTTCGTCGATTGGCAGTTCGGTAGCCGAAGAACACTGGGCTGACGGAGATGAAATTCGTACGAGATAGAGTACTGTCTGTATCAGGCGAAAATGTCACGAACATATCAAAACAGGGAAATGTGAAAAAAAATTTTGGGGGGAAGGTGGGAAAGTGGGAAGGTAAAAGATGATGCTGGGATGGGGGGATTGAGGAATTGAGGAATTGAGGAAATGGGGTTGAAGAAGGGAGATGCTGGAATACTGGAATTGAGGTATTGGGATTGAGGAAGGGAGATGTTGGATGGGGAGATGGGTGAGAGGGATGAGGGATGAGGCACTGGTCTTCGCCGGGCAGGCTCAGAGACCGGAGGAGAGAAACGTTGGGGCTTTATGTGGCGGACCACCTTTGCGTGGGATCCTGACGGTGAACCGGGCTCCCTGTTCAATGTTCTTCACGTCGATGCTCCCGCCCATGCGCTCTTCCACCAGCTTTTTGGCGATGCCCAGGCCCATGCCCGTATGGTAGCGGCCTTTTTCGCTGTAGAAGTCAACGAAGATCCGTTCCAGGGGCCGGGCGGTTATGCCGCCGGCATTGTCTTCGACCCGCAGCACGATCTGGTCCGCGGTGGCGTCGTGTTCCAGGGTGATGGCCATTCGGGGCTTTTGGATGTCGCGCAGGCTGAACATCTCCAGGGCGTTGCCGGTGAGAACCATCAGCACGTGGGCCAGGGCCGACGGGTGCCCGGTGAGCGAGAGCGGTCCGGGGTGGTCGTGGCGATCAACCGTTGCACATGTGGACACGATCTGCCCGTTGAGCATGTCCAGAACCTGGTCCAGCACACGGCTTGGGTCATAGTCTTCGCCAGGGTGGTCGGCAGAGAAAAAATCCTGAAAATCGCGCACCGTGTCCGTCATGTGCCGCAGGCCGTTCTGCATGGCGGGCAAGAGGTCATCACGGATCACGGGGGCATGGTCCCGGATGTCCGGGGCAAAGCGAAAGTACGTGCGCAGCTCGGTCAGCTGGGCTCCCAGACGAGCCAACGGAGCGCGCCATTGGTGGGCCAACATGCCGATGGTACGACCTATCGCGGCAAAGCGGGACTGTTCCAGCAGCAGCAAATCAAGCCGGGCCAGTCGCTGCACATCATGACGGGCCAGCATGCCCAGGGACAGGACCAGGACCGTCATATGCAGAATCACTACCAGGGGATGCAGCAGGATGATGGAGGATAGGTCGTGGATGTAGTTTTTATGGAACATCGAGGCCAGCGTGGCGGAGGCAAGGAAAAAAACGACATGACCCAGGAGGTAGAGCCAGGCGTGATCGAGCTTGCGGATCACGGCCAGAATGCCCGCCACCAGGAACGTGGCGCCCGCGGCTCTGCCCACGGCGCCCCAGAACGGGCTGAATCGGATCAGTTCCGGCCACCACGCCGCCAGGACATTGGTTGCCACCGCGACGACCAGCACGCCTTGCAACCCGCGCAGCCAGCGGTGGACCCACGGCATGGTCCGGGCCATGTCCAGAAAGGAGATGGAAAAGGAAATCAGGCACACGACGGCCAGGAAAACGAACGTTCCGGCCGCGGCGACCCATACCTGGGCCGGAATCCCCAGGTCGGCGATCCGGGGGCTACCGTGGACGATGAGCATATAGAGCAGAAAGCACAGGGCGTAGGCCGCCAGGATCAGGAACCACGGCTTGCGGTAGGTCAGCCAGAAGAACAGCATCTGGCCCATCAGGGCCAGCATGACGCCGCAGTACAGCCCCAGGATCATGAATTCGCGCAGGGTCTTGCGGGCAAAAGCGGCCTCGGTGGCCGCGATCCAGTCCGCCTCCATCAATCCCGCGGTTTCCAGGCGGGCGAGAATGGTCCGGGTTTCCCCCGGAGCCAGGGTGACGGGCATGTTGGCCAGGCGGTGGATGATGTCCCGGCGCGGATCCCTTGGCTCGAAAAAGCCCAGATCCCGATGTTCCAGGAGTTCGTTTCCGACCAGGACGAACACGGTCAGATGCGCGAGCAGCGGCCGCTGGTTGTACAGGATGACCGTCCTGGGCAGCGGGCCGGAATTGACCAGTTCCAGCCGAGTCCAGATCGGATGCTGGAGATACCCCGGCCGGGGCATGGTCAATGGTTGCCACTCTTCGGCGGTCAGGGCGGTCTGCCAGGTCCGTCCGGATTCGGGGTCCGGCAAGGTATCCATCCAGTTCAGCAAAGGGGCCGTGTCTTCCAGGTCGGCCAGATCAAAGCCAGGGGGCGCGGCCAGGGCCGTGCCGCTGGCTGGAACAATATTCATGAGAACGGTTGCGGCAACGGCCAGAATGTAGGGCCGGAAGCTGCCCAGGAAGCAGTCCAGGCAGCTTCGCGAAAAAAAGGAAAGCCGCCTCGATGCGGCGCGGTGGAGCGAAGGCCGTCCGATCATGTCGATTCCTCTTCAGCTTGCGGCAGCATGTAGCCCAAATCCCTGGAGCTGACCACGGTCTGATGCCCGATCTTGGCCCGCAACCGGCTGACCAGATTGCGCAGGGCGTCCAGACTGAGTTCCTCACCCGGGGCCATTTCGTGGCAGATCCGATACGGCTCAACGGGTATGCCGCGGCGGCGTAGCAGATAGTTGAGGAACTGCCGCTCCTTGGAGGTCAATTGCACGGCGTTTTCCCGGACCAGGGCCACTCCTGTGGCTGGATTGAGAACGACTCCCCCGGCCAGACGCACCTCCAGGCGATCCCGGTTGCGCATCTCTTCAACGCATCGAATCAGGGCATCCTGTAAAGCGTCCAGTTCCACCGGCTTGATCAGGTAGTCCATCAGCCGCAATTGCACGGCCTGGCGCATGAAGGCCGGTTCCGCGTGACCGGTCAGGATCAGCACGGGCAGGTCCGGGTCGGTCTTTCGGATCAAGGCGGCCACCTCCAGGCCGCTCGGTCCGGGCATGGTGATGTCCAGGATGGCCAGATGCACGGCCTGGGCCGCGAACAGGGCCAAGGCCTGGCTGCCGTCCCCGGCTTCCAGCACCCTGCTGAAGAACATGCCCAAGGTTCGCGTCAGCGACGCCCGTGCTTCCGCATCATCCTCGGCCAGGAGAACGGTCATTTCCCGCAAGGGAGCAAGGCTATCGGTGCTCATCGTGTATGGGTCAGTTTATCTGAGCGAATGTGGGTCATAAGCTCTGAGCGTTGGGGGTTGGCCCGCATTCATCGCGGCCACGAACTGGTGCGGCCCCAGGGAGCGTCTCACCTCACTACCCGGCACGGACGGGGCACGTGGCTGGCGTAGGTCTTTTTTCGTAAAGTTGATGCCAAGAGCCTATTCGTGGCAATTGCGACTACACCTGCCGGACTTTGTCAGGCCCGGCTGCGGACCACCATCATTCCACTGCGGGAAACGGAAATCCCGTATTTCCTGTATGAGGAAATTATTTCTGGCGAACAACTCAAATTCAGTTATTGATTGCTGCTTCACGCTCTTTACGCTTTTTGTGTTTGAAATATGTTGTATACGCTGTTCCGACGGCAATGCAGAGCAGACTCATATCAAAATAGAAATAATCCGGAAGCAAGGATGGATAGTAGAGTCGAAAGGCATTCAGGAAAGTCGGCACAAGGAGCAGGATGCCCCAGAAAATAGCTATGGATCGGCAAGTACGGATAAGCCCCTGATCATTCCATCGTTCTTTCGGCAATTCGGCTCGTGCGTACTGTAACGTGAAGGGTTTGCCGATAATAATGGTGAACCAGACAATGCCGGCCAGGAAGGCGTTGGCGATGACAGCCATGTGCGTGGCCAGCCAATACCAGTTGAACCCGTAGAAGGATACCACGCAAAAAAGGAAAAAGAGCCACGTTCCCCAGGTTAATATGAAGCCTTTACGTAGATCTTTCAATGAGGTCACCGTTGCGACGACCAGACAAACAAGAACGGCTCTGCGTAACGGTTCCCAGCCGTCCGTGGGTAAGAGGAGGAAAAGTATCCAAGGTAGGAAGCCGAGAATAAATTTTCCGATTTCCTTGAGTTCATGGACTATTACGGATTTTTTGCTGTCGGGCATGGTGGTTGTATCCTTCCTGCTTTCGAGATTGGGTTTGGGAACAATGTGGTCTTCACGGGCCTAGTTTTTCGGCGTTTTCACACAAGCATCCATGTAAAAATATGCTGGATTGTATCCACAAGATCTGATGCATCCTTCAAGGTCGCCATTATATTTTTTCAAAACATTCACAAGATATCCGCAATAATGCTCGCATCCGCCCTCACAGCATTCTTTGCACGCGACGGACATTCCACATGCTAATCGGCATTCAGCTTTCTGTTTTTCCGTCATGGCTGAAGATGGTGAAGCAAGGGTGAACGTGAGAAATAGGGCCGCGAAAATAATCATAATGGTTCGCATATAAATCTCCTTGTGCAAAAAAAAATCAAAATATATAAAAAATATTATCTGCAATTCATATATCTAAAGTGCGAAGAAGCTTTTTGACAATCAAATATGCAAGAATACATTACATCTTGAGAGTGTCGAGAGTTTTCATATGCAGAATGCCTTATAAGATCTTTGCAAATTTCCTCACAATTTTCGCTTGTGCAGCATAAATTGCAATATGGTCTTGTGCTGCATTGAGCAAGACAAGCATTTTTTTCTTGATCACTGTATGCAATTGCTGCAGAATAGACGAAGATTGTAAAAAATGATTGATAGAATTGGTGTGAAAAAGCGCATGATGGTATTCCTCATTTTTGTTTGGTGTTGTCGTTTCTCTCAGGCCAATGTTGGCTCTACACCTTTAACAGGCAACCCCGCCAGGCAGAGCATGAATGTAATGGTCAGGATTGTCATGGATGTTTTGATGATGCCGTGCGCGCTTAACCTCCCCGTGGCTTGATTGTTGTCGATAAAATATGTTCACTTGCACTCACCCATAGACTTCGGCTTGCATCGTCTGCCGTCCGTCCATGTGGCTGCGCTCAGGTCGGCGTTCGCGAAATTCGCGCTGTCCACGTTTTTTGCGTCCCGCAGGTTTGCGGCGAGCAGGCTTGCGTGGATCAGCTCCGCACTTCCAAGATCAGCTCCGCTCAGGTCGGCGTTATACAGATTGGCGCGGTAGAGTTTGGCGCGGGACAGGTTCGTCCCGGACAGATTGGCCCGGGAAAGCTTGGCGTAGTGCAAGTTCGTGCCAGACAGGTCGGCTCCGGACAGGTCGCACTCCTCGCACTCCTTCGTGTTCAGCAACCTTGCCAGATCCTCTTCGACCCACGCCCCGGCCTGGCCCATGGACAGCAGACAGACCAATGCCGCCAGTGCCGTTATTGCCCAAATTTTTCTGCTCCACGTATTCACGATGGTTCTCCTTTCGGTTTCATCTCGAAAGTGTTGAAGATTGATGATGTCCGGCCATTAGAGCATGCCGGGCTCAATCCTTGCCTTGGGAGTTTTTCAACGGATTGTTTACGCGGTGATTACATACACCAGGGAAAATCAGATCACCACGGACCGGTGGATCTACCCGTACAGTATTGAAGTCTGAAATGTCTTGGTCTTGGTTGATCAGAGCATTCACGAATGCAATCATCGTTGCTCCCTGGATATAATTTCATCCTTTTAAGTTCGAAGCAAACCTGTTCACAAGTTTCCGCCTTACAGCAACGTTGGCACTCGAAACTATGCACACTTAAACCGCAAATTTTAGAGCAGTATTCGTTGTCTTCATCGCTCAAGGCAATCGCCAAACTATGAGTGAAAAAAAATAATAATAGTACAAATGTAATAGATGCAGTTGTCCGCATAAGAGTATCCTTTATATAATACAATTGTTGATGATGTCAGTGCAAAAATACCGTCTGCTGAATAAAGTATCTTTTGAACTCCAAACCACAAATTTAACTTCCCGGCCTCTAAACACTGGCTGCCAACCAATTTTTGTTTGCAATTGCCTGGTGCAAAATGTCTTTTGCACCAGGTCTCGTGTTATTCGCTGCAGGCGTTCCTAAAGCATTCTTCCATACAATTTTTGTCTCCTGGCTGCGGCATGTGTAAAGGCGACTTTTGCTTGCATGCCCACATGCAGGTCTGGCACGGGTCTTCCGGTGGAATGGTTACACTCTTGGTCAGGTCGGACTGGGGAGCGGAACAGAAGCGCTCGCACGAATTCTTGCATTTTTTGCGATCATTTGGCCACACCAAATAACAAGACTCGTAACACAGTTCACAATGGGTCCTTTCCTGTGGTGAATCCGCATTTTGCGCATGGATGAAGGAGTTTGGCAGGCAAAGCAGTATAGCCATTACAATAATTGCAAGCAGGGATGTATTCAACTTGATCATGGCATGTATCCTTTATGGAAAAATTATATTATCACGTGAAAAAAGTATCCAGTCATCAATCAAAAGTTGCGAATGGCTATGCATTGATTAGTATCATTTTTACGTTCAATCGGCATAGGTCCAGGATTTTTAAGATCTATTGTATAGGCATAAGTATCATCATGAGGGTCTGTAGTCGAAGACCATGTCCATACTGGCACATTCAATGGATACTCTTTTAAGCAGGGAGATTTAACCAGGGCATAGTAATCATCATTGCTTGGGACTCGCCAGTCGCTATACCCGGCAATGACCAGGCTGGAAGTAACTTGCATGCAGCTTTCCCAGATATCCGGCCAGCATGCTTCCCGAACCATGATCCTGTTTTTTGCATCCGTCAGTGTCCCGTCTCCATTATTCACGCACCCCTGGGCGAAAGCCGTCCCGGACATGACCATCCCGACCAGGCAAAGCGTCAATGTGATGGCCGCGATTGTCGTGTGTGTTTTGATGTTGCGCTGCATGTTCGTTTTCTCCCATGGTTTGCTTGTTGACGACAAGTTCCACTCACTTGCACTCGCCGATGGACTCATTGGTGCACTGTCTGCCGTCGGTCCACGTGGCCCATACCAGGTTTGCGCCGGTCAGGTTGGCTCCGGAGAGGTTTGCGCCGTCCAGGTTGGCCTGATGCAGATTTGCGCGGGTCAGGTTGGCCCCGGAGAGGTTTGCCCCAGGCAACTGCGCCCCGAACAAATTGGCCCCCGCCAAATTCGCCCCGGACAAATCCGCCCCATACAGCAATGCTCCGGACAGGTCGCAGCCACTGCACGCATTCGTGTCCAGCAGCTTGTCCAGATCCTCTTGCTTCCACGCCCCGGCCGACCCGATGGTCAGCAGGCAACCCAGCGCCGCCATAGCCGTTACCGCCCAAATCTTTCTGCTCCAGATGTTCATGAGAAACCTCCGTGGTTGAATGATGATGTTCTTCTGTTATAATGCACGATCCATGCTAAAAAAATAAATAATTCCAGTATTTTTGTAAAAAGCGCCAGCCAGTTTAAGCTCCACTGTTTGCACTCATTTTGTTGGCGCTGGTAATAAAAATTTTATGATTTAACATGTTGGGTTGTGTTTGGTAGCTACGTCAACAATATCAACAATATTGGCGAGACAACGCTTCAGCGGTACTCAATTTTTCCTTTTTCGAAGAGCATTGCGCAGGCCTGTCCTTGACTCACCCCGGCATATAGGTCGAGGCCTACTAAAGGAAAGCCGTGCAATGGCGAGTTGATCCCTGTGCCGTTTATTTCCTTTTTGCACAAAAATTTGGCACCTATATCATTTTGATGAAGCATTGATTCGCATATATACCGCAAGTCATTAGCTCTTTGGTCCGCTATCCAGTAATTGACCGTGATCTTATACCACTCGCCCCAATTCAGACCAAAGCCATACGTATCATTCACGATGACCTCGCAGTTGATTGTGTTGTCAGGTCCGCCAGACCAGTGCTGGCTATACGCCTCGCCGGACATGACCAGCCCTGTCAGGCAAAGCATAAAGGCCAGTGCTGCTTTTCCGAAAAATAGTCTCCACATTTTCATGATATTCCTCCGTTGTTGATTTTAATATTATTCTGCTATAAAATCACTATCCATTCCAAAACAAAAAATATACAATTACAATATGCAAATAATAACGAATATGTTACGAAAAAATCGCGTACTCCGGATAACTTTCGCTGTAGTGTTATATATCCGTTTCATTCTTATGAAAATGAAGAAAACAAGCACATCACTTCGCTTGACGCACGGCCCGTACATAGTACCCATTCCCACGAGGCTGCCAAAAATTTCCGCCTGAAAAATTTACGGCAAGTGCAACGCCTGTCTCGTGTGCGTAGATAGTAGATGACCAATACCAATAAGGCGCCACCGTCATTAAATTCTTGCACGGTGAATCGTACAGGCCCAGCAATTCCTGTCCGTCCGGCAGGCGCCACCCGGTGTGCCCGTCCGGTGCAAAATGAGATGCAGTCTTCTCAGCGCCCCACCAGTCATGGGTTTGGTCCGTATTCTTTTGCCATACCAGTCCAGCGCCGTTGTCCGTCACGGTCCCGTTTCCATTGTCCACACATCGCTCGGCAAAAGCCGTGCCGGACATGCCCATCCCGACCAGGCAGAGCGTCAATGTGATGGCCACGATTTTCGTGTACGTTTTGATGCTGTGTTGCATGTTCGTTTTCTCCTGTTTGGGTGTTGAAAAGTCCTTAAGATGCAATTACTTGCATTCGCTGATGGAGCCCTGGGCGCACTGCCTGCCGTCGGTCCATGTGGCCCCGGACAGGTTGGCTCCTTTCAGGTTGGTCCCGGCCAGGTTGGCCCCGGACAGGTCGGCTCCGATCAGGTTGGCATCACTCAGTGGGGCCCCGGCCAGTTCGCAGCCACTGCAGGCATTCGTATCCCGCAGCTTTTTCAGATCCGCGTGATCCCACGCCCCGGCCTGCCCGACGGTCAGCAGGCAACCCAGCGCCGCCATAGCCGTTATCGCCCAAATCTTTCTGCTCCAGATGTTCAGGAGAAACCTCCGTGGTTTGTTGTTGATGTTCTTCTGTATATAATGCACGATCCAAGCCACAACAAAAAAGCATAATTCCAGTATGTTGCAAAAAGTTGCCAACCAGTTCACAGCGCACTGTTTGCGCCTATTGCGTTGGCAGTGCCAACATTACTGGCGGGGTCGGCTGGCACGGTCCGGCTGGCACGGTCCGGCTTGCACCGACCAGGGCGGCGTGGCCGTCACGAAACTTGCCAGCAGGATAGATGGCGGTGATGAAACAGCGTGGCGACACGTTTTCACCTTCATGCCTGGAAATGAGTTTGTCTTTTGATCCCGGCCCGGCTGGCCCAGGGGAGGATTGGCCGGGATGAATGCGAACAGATGATTGCCCCGCGACGTATCGTCTCACAGCGGGTTGAACTCCGCCAGACCGTCCAGTGGCACGTGCACGACCGTACCCGCCGGGGCCGCCAGATCCACGCCCCTATGCCGACCGGCCCTGCCGCCGAAAAGGCTTTGGCAGGGACACCAGCGCGGCTCCTCCCGTGTGCCGTACTAGCCGCGGAGGACCAGATGACACCGGGCAGACGGCACCGGAGATGCAAAGCGCGGTACATGGCGACCGCTGGTATTGCCCGGTCCGCCGCGAGCGTCGCCGTGCCGGGCAATCGCCAGGGGCATCAGTTCCGCGACTGAATCCCCCGACTGAGGCACGAACGCGCTGACGCCGACATGCGGGGCGAGCCGGGCCTGAACCGAGCGTTGCTCCGGCGTGTCTTCAGGCACGGGAATGCCGGACAGGTCCACCAGGTTCATCATGTGCGCCTGGGAAGCAGGGAAGTTGATCACTCCGTCATCTCCGGATGGTTTTTTAGCGCAAGAGAGCTCGTCTGTTATAGCAACGGGTAGCTGTAATAATCGCTATATCGTTGTTGAATGAGGTCAGTAATTGCTCAATAAGCACGGGCACCATGGCATCAGGATACTGTGCTGCCTGGATATCGGCCTTCGCCGGTATGACGGAATGGATTGCCGTGTTGGCGATTTACCGCAGTAGTCGCCCCGGCGCAGGCCGGGGTTCAGGTGTTTTGGTGTGGTTCACTTGCCCGTAGTTATTGAGCAGGTACTGAGGTCAGTGCAAAAATTCAAGTGTTTGAGGAGCTTGGTGCAAAAAGTGTTTTTTTGCACCAAGCAGTGGTCAGTGTTGAGTGGCTAGTGCCCTAGTAAAACAATATGTTGCCGGAAGTCCATAAGGCATTTGGTTCGGATCAAAAAAAATGCACTGACCTCTTAAAAGGGTACAATGCCGCTCGTCGTATCTCCGGTACCCATGTCTTTCGATTTGGTACTCGGCATTGTGTAGTTAACCACGACCATGCCATTTTGGATATAAACATTATTTATAGTGTAACCATAGCTTCTTATACAGCCTGGAATCTCATAAGCAATATCAACGGTCGGGTTGGGTATTGCGTTTCTGCATCCCCAGGCACGCAGGTCAGTTCTCATGCAGTCCATTCCGGAATCGGCATCGGCCTTTGGCACAGTGAGCACACAGAACAAGACAATTGAGGCAAAGAGCATACCTGACACAAAACAAAAGATACCGTTAATCAGTTTTTTTTCTCCCATCATTTCCTCCGGTTCAGTGGTTGAACCACCACTTTTTAATTGTTTGAATGCCCTGGGTAGGCCCCCAGTACTGAAACACGATGTCACGCCATGATGCTTTTCATTCGATCGCGAGGCGATGCCGAAGAATGTCTTTCAAATATCGATATGACTCTAACGGTCATCCTCATGACATTCCTTGCACTCTGATGTCTTCGTCATACCCTGCGGCGGGCCGCCGGCCTTCCAGTGCGGGCAGTCGAAATCCCGGTTGTCCTGCTTGAGGCAATAAGTTTCTGGCCGTCATGCATGCGTCGAGACAGTCCATGTTCCCCGGAGGGCACAGATCCTCGCAATTGTCCTGGTTTGCGTCGCAGGTCTCCAGAATGCTGCTGAACTTCTCGTTGCAGCAGTCGATGCAGACGAACAGATCCGGACAGCCGTGGATGCAGTCGATGTAGGTGCCGGTCGCGGCATGAAGGTTGGGCGTTGCCATGAACAGCAGGGCCAGGGTGGCGGTCAGGGTCAGTTTCCTCATTTCCTGTCTCTTTGAATGGTTAAAGGGTGTAGGCTTTCGAAATTCTCATCCGCATAACATACCGCATCCCTCACCGCGCTGTACGTACGCCACGGGCATAGTAGACCGAATACTCAGTCCAGATAAGGTCGGATTGTCCATCCCTGAAGTGAACGAGCCAGGCCACGAGGCGGCTGATTGCATTGGTTTCGGTAGTCGACGACCAGTATGGGTCTTTGAGTACGGTCAATAAATCCTTGCATGGAGAATTAAACAGTCCCGTCAATTCCTGCTTGGTCGGCAATCTCCAGTCTGAATACCCACCCTGTGGACGACTTTGAGCATAACTCATGGCAGCATTCCAATCCATTGGTCCAGCCGTCTCCTTTTGCCAAACAAGTCGATTGGCCTTATCCGTCACGGTCCCATCCCCGTTGTCCACGCACTGCTGGGCAAAGGCTGTTGCGGACATGATCAGTCCGGTCAGGCAGAGCAGGAAGACCATTGCCGCTGTTCCATAAAGCTTTCTCCACGTTTTCCTCATGACGTTCCTCCATGGTTGAATTGGGTGATGATGTTTCCTATATAGCACGATCCATGCCATGCAAGAAACAATGTTATTCCAATATATTGTGAAAAAAGCCAACCTTTTCAAGCTTCACTGTTTGCGCCCATTTCATTGGCATTGCCGCCATTGTTGGCGGAATCGACTGATGCGGTCTGGTTTGCAACGACGAGGGCGGTCAGGCCGCTGCTGAACAAGGTCTGGACCGCGGCCGAGAACGGAGTCATGACGGTCAGCAGGGCGTAGCCCACTAGGATCGCGGGCTCCACCGGAAGGCCCAGGGGGTCGCAGATGATGGGCAGAAGCAGAACATGGGACATGGCCAGGGCCCCGGTGGCGGCCACGGCGCTGAGGGCCGCGCCGAAGACGATGAACGCGTACTGGGCAAGCGTGAACTCCACCTGGAAGACCTGGCCGATAAATATTGGAACCAGGCAGAAGAAGATGGTGAACCCGCAATGACAGGCCATTAAAAACAGAGGGAAGGCGGCCATGGCCTGGTCCTGATCGAGTCCGGGCGGCATCCCGGGCTGCCTGTCGGCAAGCCCACGCAGCGCGTCCATGCCCAGAGGCATGGCCACGACGCTGCTCCGGGTGGAAAAGGCCAGCAGGATCATGGGCAGAAATCGGTTGACCAGGGTCTTGAAGGGTTGGTGCAGCCTGAATCGCAACACGGCCACGCCGAAGATCAGAGGCGGGATCAGGGCCAGGGCCATCAGGCCGGTCAGCCGGAAAATCGAGCCAAGCATCTCCATGCCCATGCGGGCCGTGAAGTCCAGTGTCAGCAGATACAGGGCCGCTGGCAGCAGATACAGGGAGGCCCGGACCATTCCGGTGAACACGCCCTGCA
>NZ_PZKN01000034.1 GCF_003046795.1 Desulfonatronum sp. SC1
GCTGAGTCGGTGGGGATGGTCCGGGGGAGTGAGAGTGGAGGGGCGAGTGTGGAAAAGCAAGGGCTTCGCCCTGAGCGGGAAGTCCTTGCCGTGTCTTGAGGATTACTGCGTGTCAGGCTTGGCGGCCTTGTCCAGGTGGGCCAGGAAGGCTTCCAGGGAATCGGCTTTGATCAGGCTGACGGAAAGCCCCTTGAGGGCGCCGAGATCCTCGATAGCGCTGAGCTTACCCGTGAGCCCCATGGGGATGTGATCGAACTTGGCAAGTACAAGGTCCAGGATGGTTGAGCGGACTCCCTCAACCTGGCCTTCGCTCCTGCCTTCAATCTTGCCTTCATCCCAACCCCGCCGCATCCATTGATCCGCGAGCGTATTCATAATGTCCTTACCTCCTTGGGGAAGCATGGTTAAGGCGTGTTCGTAGTCTTCTTGTTTCAACCGTTCCGTGGCCTTGGAGAGATACGTCAGGAAAACGACGATATACTCCATGGCCTCCCTGGGCTCCAGGCTTTCAAATGCGGTCTGGGGTCAGGTCGTGTATTTTGATTTCTTGCGAGGGAAGCTGGATACATGGCAAGATTACTTCGGATTGATTAAATTTCCTGGCACCATCTATCATGTGATTGCTCGGGGGCCATTTCTCCGGAAGATGACCGTATTCACTGCAATTCCTCGGCTCCAACGCTTTGCGCTGCGACTTTCCCCAGACACTCATTTCCCGGAACGGCAGTCAAAGCCGAGCCGGAACAAGGCCATCGCAGCAGCCCACATTGACCACGGTTGCTCCCGGCAGTCGATCACCGCGCATCTCGGCCTTCATTACGCTACTGTCAGCGGAATCATCAAAAAAGAACGAAATACATCAAATAGCAAGACCTGAACCCAGACACTGTAATGTACTTTTGCAAGCATGCTTCCAATATAATCTAAACATTTTAGCATATTGCAGCATGACTGAATAACACAAAAGGCTATTCATCCAGTAGCAGCATCAGCACGCCGGGTAGAGACTGTGTTTCAGGCCATCTGGCCACCGGCAGAATCGGAAAGCCGCCCGGTGCGCCGATGGCCGCGGCTTTTATCAGTTCAGGATGGAGCATGGTAAAACGGTTGGCAAAAGCCCCGGAAGCTGAATAGCCCATCATGAAAACCTTGTCTTCGGTGGCAATGCCCATAGTGCTCAGACGTTCTCTGGCATCGTCGATCATTGCGATCAATTGCAGATCGATGCGTTCAAGGCCTTCTATCGTACTGGTCATGGTGTTCCAGTTCAGGGCGTGGGTATACAGGTCCCTGATCGGTAGATCATGGAGATACGGGCGAGGGAATGCGGGCATCAACACCGGAGAGCCGAGCGCCCGTGCGTGGAAATTAAGCCCATACATCATTGAAAGTGCAACTTGATCATGTACGGTAGGATCATCGTCAGGGTATCCGGTGTTGTTCGGTTCAACCAGCAGGACCGCTTGCGATGGCCGAGGGTTGTCCGGGATCAGCAAATAGTAGGGCCAGTAAAAATTCCTGGAAGATTGTTCCGGCGTGATTCGAATGATTTGATAATCCTGGGCGTATGCATTCCCGGGATTGCCGCTCTCTCTGAAGAATTGAACGACATCCAAGCGCATTTGTTCGGTTATTTCATGCCCCACGCCAGGATAAAGCACAAACATGCTGTCGCATCCAACTGCGTCGTATATCTGTCGGGCTCGTGGCCACCTTTCGATGGGGACAGAGCCAAAATAGTTTCGCGTTGTCAGGTTGCCCTTCTCGGGCTGGTAGCGATCACCCGTATGGGTATCCATGTCGTTGTCATCCAATGCCCCCATGTAGAGGAATAGAGGGACGGATTTCAACGCATCCAGATTGAATGGCTTGCCGGTAAGCTGTTCGACGTCGGCAATACCAACGGGATAGAGCAGTTCGGCTCCGTGTGAGACGATAGGCTGAAAGAAGGCGAGAACTATTGAGATAATGGAGAGTAACAGTCTTTTCATAGGGCACCTGTCCTGTTTATTCATCCAGCAGGAGCATCATCACGCCGGGCAGGGTCTTGGGCAAATCGCCAACGTATTGCGCTGTGACTGTCCTGTTGCCGTTCATGGTCACGGTGCAGGTTCTGGCGGAATGGTTAGTGGATTTGCATCCGGTCCAACTGTTAAACATTGCTCCACCACTGACGGCTGGCGCAGTCAGGGTTATGGACGTGTCAGGAGTAATGCCCGCCATGGTGTAGTAGGTCGTCCCGCCGTAGACACTTGGACTGCCTAAGATTATAACTCCGGATGTGCCCAAAGAGCTTACCGTCAAAGTGTAGGTTGTCGGCGGCAGATTCTTATAGGTTGCCGTCACCGATACGTTCGCTGCCGACATGGTCACCGCGGTGGACGCATTGTACTCTTCGGCCACATGGCCCACGTCCCCGGTCCACTTTTCGAACACCTGGCCCTCGGGCGGAGCGTTGGCCTGGATGGGTACCACGGTTCCTGAGGCATACTGGCCGGAGCCGGTACCATTATTAACAGTCAGGGTGTAGGCTTCACTATCTGGGGAGAGCAGTATAGCATTGATTCCGGTTCGAGGCTCACCAGAAATAACGATTACTTCGTCAGGAAGTTCAAAAATTGATTTAGCATTGAATAGTGCAGGCTCATATTTGTCAGACAAATCCAGAAATGAAATGAAGTATGTGCCACCCAGCAAGTCACCAATTTCGTAATTACCATGAATATCTGTATATGTATCTCTTGAAAATATAAGATGATGATCGCTGGACCACTTTGAAGCCGTAACGTGAACACCTGATAATGGATCTCCATCGGTATTTGTAACGTTTCCCTGGATACGTGCTGGAATATTAAAAAGTCCTAAAGTATGTGTTCTTTTGATCTCTCCACCGGATCCTTTGAGAGCAAAACTATGATCGCCGACACTCATATTGGATTGTGGTGTGAGTTGCAAAATAGACTGCGATCCTGGTAGGACAGAATTTGGAGAAAAATGGGCATCAATGCCTGGAGGCGGATTTTCCAGACTCAAGGTAACAGAAGCATCGAAGTCATTCTGGGGAATCACATCAATAAGATAAGCGCCCGTCTCTCCTGCTTTCAAAGAGAGCGTGCTAGGTGTAACCTGCAAAATGAAACTTGGCACTGGAATTGAGTATTCAAAGTTAATGACTTTATTGCTGATATATCCTGGCCCGTCTACTGCTTCAATTTCAAGCTGATTATTCCCGACTGCAGGACTAACCTGCACTGTAAACGCACCTGAGTTTTCATCCAAACTTAACGACTGCCAATCGCCTGAATTGAGACGAATACGAGCGCTTGAAACATAACTGGGGTCAGTGACACGTCCTGACAATTCTATAGTAGATGCATGAACTGCATTACCTTCGGAAAGATTATTAAGAAAAATTGATGGTCCTTCAGTGTCCCATGGAGAAAAAACTTTTACTGAGCCTGAGTTGTCCACAGCCCATATTAGGGATTTTGCTGGCTGTTTGATTGCTTCAACCCAATTGGTATTCATACCAAAAGACAAATGTGTGCCATCCTGGTTCCATATTTTTATCCCATCTCCTTTGCTGGAAGAAATCAGTCGACCGTCTTCGAGCCAATGGAGGCTTGCGACATGCCGGTCATGGCCGGTAAAGGAGTATAATTCTTGACCATTATTATTATATATAAATATTGGTGTATGTCCATAAAGGCCATAGTGATCGGTTCCAACAGCTAATTTTGAACCATCAGGGCTGAACGACAATGATTGAACCCGTTCAATAGGATAAATTGTTCCAGTTAACATATTGTTATTGTTGTAAATTTTAACAATAGGATCGACTTCCCACACAGGTCCAACAGGGTTTTCAACATAACTATACGGAGCTTCAGCTTTATAATTTGTTGGAGACCATGCGATAGATGAAATATCCGTTTGGAATGTTGAGAAATTATTTGCTGGAGTCGACGACGAAATGCTCCATATTCTGGACCTACCGCCAATACTATCGTACCAATCCTCGCCTGTCATTATATATTGAGAATCATGGCTCCATATGATATTATATGGATCTTCATATGAATCATTCGTCATTTTTTTATTGTATACAGTATACTCGTTTTGGTTTGCTCCTGTTTTAAAAATTGTAATACCTGGCCTTGTGCTTGTGAAATATCCTCTCCAGCCAACTGCTAAATATTCACCGTTAGGTGACCAAGACACACTAATAGCTCTGTTAGTGTTAGTTGCAGATTGTTGAAGAACAGCTATTGGTATCCACGTTTCAGGAAGTATTGTATTGCTAATATCATAAATCTTGACATAATTGCCATCAAGCGAAGCTAAACTCATTCCGTCAGGAGAAATTGCAATCTTTCCTGTCCCTTTCCGTGTGTTTGAGTGAATAGCATGAGAAATCGATGTGAACGGCTGTATATTGAGTGCTGGTTGGCATCCTGCAACAACATGATGAAAAAAAGTTACATTACTTTGCATGCTTTCAATCGATATTGATAATTCAGCTGTTTGGTCTACTTCCAAAAAAACTCGAAATTGGCCTCTATGGTTCGAACGTGTAGATAGTGGATTTCCGCTTTTATCCCAATCTCTAACAACTCCATTCCATAAATTTCCATTCGATTTATATCTCACGGTAATTTTAACGTCTTTGTTTTGAGCTGGATCACCGTTCATAAGCTTCAAAAGTCCATTAATCTCATAAGTTGAACTATCTTGGTTGCAACTCCCAAGCGAAAAAGGATAGCTGATCTTAACATCACAATCCACAACATTAACTCTAGCAATTTTCATTGAATATCCAGATGCAATTGTACCAACATCATACTGGCCAATTTGACCTTTAGGCGTCCAAGTACTTGTAGCCATGGCAGGATCACCATATGATGAAGATATTATTTCTGGAGGCACATTGGATACTGGAGTTGTATAGCTTGACGTTTGGGAAAAATAGCCCCCATTATCTAAATCTACGAAAGAAACTTCACGGTTTTCGATGAAGGCATTGTCTTGAACTACGGCAGCATAGAGAGTTATTGATTCATGGTTACATATTGAAACAGAATCAGGAAATGCCCATAAATGTAAGTCATCTGTCAGTGGTAATTGTTCTTTTATTGAGAATACATTGCTTTGAGCAGATATTGAAGTGTTAGAGGTTGATGTAACACGAAGAATGCAATTAACTGATACTGGGGATGCGGCTTTCCAGTTGAATGATCCATTATTAGCAAAAGAAGGATTGAGTACAGACCAACTAGATCCTCCATCTCGACTTAATTCGATTTTAACATAACTTCCAACATTTCCGACATTTCCCCATTTCAAAGGAATTGTTGTGCCAACAGTATAAGATGAATTGGATGCGGGAGAGGTTATAGTTATCTGCGGAGGAGTAGGGTCTACAATATCCTCAAAGATGACTTTACCGCTGGCGCTGTCAGTGCCGCCATTCAGACCTTGAGAGTAGATATTGTAATACATCTCTCCATGATCTAGCCAATCTTGGTTCAGGTTGATGACAACATCATGAGTAACAGCATAGCTTGTTTTATCTATATTCAACTCATTGCCATCTGGGGTTAATCCCCAATAAAATGATCCTGTCGACAATTTGTCAGTGTCCCAGCTCACTGTAACTGCACTGGCTAAAGGTAAATACACAGCAGAAACATCGGTGATAGATGTTGATGCATTTACCTGCTGGTCCAAATTAGATAAAGTTCCAGAGTGCATTTTTATCATAAAAAAGAATAGTGGTGGTCGTTGGTATGCCTCGACTATTGCTTTTTTTGAATCCGGAGGGTAGTAATTATTACCATTTAAATATATGTCAAAGTATTGTTTTTTTATTTTAAAAACTTTTTGATCACCTGGTTTGAGATTTGAGAATGTGAAATGAAATGGGTCTAAAATAGACACCTTAACATCAAATGATGTAATCGATGCGGAAGTAATATCATTATTTATTATAGACTGTATCCCTATGTAGACATCGTCTGAAAAAGATGAATAATTGTAACCGACATGCAACTTAAAATCAGCACTAACTTCACGTTCATTACTTAAAAATCTATTTACAGTTCCGTTTACAGTGAATGGAATTGTGTGCCAACTAATATTTAAACCAGAAATATTACACCCAGTAGTAGGATAATTAATTTGACATAGATTAAGAAATTTCTCATAACCTGTCATCCCATTTCCAATAAATTTGGCAACTTGGTGCATTAAAAATCCAGGAATATCAATTACTGACAACATGCTCAAGAAGAATGGAAAACCATCACTTGATGTTTTCTTTGGAAAAATTTCATTTATATAATATACTTGACCATTTATATGAATGCCATTCTCATCAAATAACAATTTATCTCCCGAATCAATTGTTATGTACCCAGTTGAATGATTATCAGATGTATATTCAATATATTCAGCTGTTATACTCAAACTAGTGCCAATAAAAGAAATAACTGTTGGAGCAATACTTGTTTGTGCATAAACATGTACTGTGTTGATATCTATAAAAAAACTCAGTAAAAGTATAAATAAATATTTTTTCATTAAAACCTCCAAAAGAAATCTTACTACTAGAGAAGATTAAAAACGAAGAACAATTATCATTTATCTTATCTATAAAACGAACGTCCATTCCCGCCATACAGGCGAAAATGAGCGCTGTTCATCACAATCGTTGTTTTCATGCTGTCGTTATGCCCTCGCATTACAAACGGGCTGGTTCAGCCCGGAGGCGGCCAGGTGCGGTTGTGGTCGTCAATATCGGTTTTCATTTTTTCCTCTCATAAGACAGAAGAAGTTGTCTCTCGCCAAGGCGTCCAGATTGCCTCACGCAAAGGCCCAGTGGCCGCCAAGGAAAAGATTCACGAAAGCGCGGAAACGATGCTCTTTCGTGAAACCCGGCGTCCTGACGGGTTGAAAAAGCGCCTCTTCTTTGTGTTCTACTCGTATTGCTCGAATCAATACAAAAAACGCCCGTCGTTGCCGGGTGTTAGGCAATGGCGGGCGCTGATGGTCGAAACCTCTCCCTTGGTGATTGATAGGAAGTTCCGCCGCATGCTGCGATTACCGTGTGGCGGAGGGAGATGATATACGGAAGAAGGAATTGGCACGAGAACTCTTATCTACTGGGGATTATCTTCTACCTCATTTCGATTCCGGCAGTCTTGAGAAAATTTTTGTTTTTCTTGCAGTTATTGGCGATCAGGTCAACCCATGCGTCGCCGTCTGCGTCGTCGTCTGAAGAAGCCATCCTGGCAAACGCCGCACGAGGGACAAGTTCAGGCAGAGCGGTCCAAAAGCTATCCAAAATGAAAGGGCGGTCCCGATGGAACCGCCCCTTATGTGTTTTGTGACTGGAGAGGTACTTGCCGGAACTACTCATCCAAAATCAGCATCAACGCCATCGGCAGAACCTTGGGCCGAACATTGGCCGTAAGGTTGCGTTTTCTGGTGGCCGTGAAGGCGAACTGCTCATCCGTTGAGACCACGCAATAACCCGCAAGCCCCGGCCAGGTTTCGATCCAATTGGTCAAAAAAACACCCTGGTTTGACAGCAGGACGGTCATGGTCACGTTGGCCCCGTGGTTGTATGGGCCCGAACCATTGACAGTCCCGTAACTCGCGGGCTTGGCCGCCCCTGCGATGGTGTACTGGCTCCGCACCGGGCTGAAATTGGCCCGCAGGGTGCGGTTGCCCGTGACCCTGAACGAGTACTGCGCATCGCAGGAAACCACGGTGCTGCCCTCGGTCCAGTTGACAAAGACATATCCATGGTCGGGCGTGGCCGAGACCGTGACGGTTGAGCCATGAGCATAGGTTCCCGAACCGCTGACCGTGCCGCCGGTCCCGGCCGTGGGGGTCACGATGTAGGTTGGATCTGTTGTGAATTGCTGGTTGCCCCCATAGCCCGTGCCTGCTGTATTCGTGGCATAAGCCCGAACATAATGGGTCGTGCCGGAAATCAGACCGGTCAGGCTCGCCGTAAAGGCCCCGGTGGACGTGGCCGCCCCCAGGCCCGCGCAATCATCATCTGTGGTCGGGTTTTCAGTAGTCGCCCAGCACACGCCATGCTCTTCGGGATTAGAAGCGCCCATATAGGTAATGCTACCATACCCTGTGGCTGAATTGTGGGTGATGTCGTCCACGGCCTGTGTGGTCACCAAAGGAAAATCTGTGGGAGTAACTCCCCTGAGATACGGATATCCGCTGTTGGTGTCTCCGTCCATGGTCCAAGTGGCGTTGAAATCCCACGGATCATCCAGCCCCTCGGTACCTGTGTTCGTAAACGTAACAATACTCTTCATCTGCGCCGTGGTCTTGCCCGTACCGGCCGCGCTTGAAGTCTGGCCTGATGTCTGGGTGTCCCAGAAGGAATCGGTCACGGTGAGAGCAGCAGCAAGTAATCCCACCAGCCCGCCGACATTCGTTGTTCCTGTCACCGTCCCGGTGGAGTAGCTGCTGATTACGGGTCCGGCACTATTAAGTCCCACCAGCCCGCCGACCTCGTCTGTTCCAGTCACGTTGCCGGTGGCGTAACTGTTAGTCACGGCACCGGAATTCATTCCCACCAGCCCGCCTACAGACTCGTTTCCATTTATCGCGGCAGTGGAATAGGAGCTGGTTATGGTGCCAGGAGTGACGGCAACAATGTTGCCTCCCACCAGCCCGCCGACACCATTATTTCCGGACACAGTGCCTGTAGAGTAGCAGTTGCTTAGTGTGACGCCGTCACTACTGCTCCCAGCCAGTCCACCAACAAGATTTTGGCCGGTAATAGCCACATTCGTCAGGCCGAGGTTTTTGATGGTCGCGCCTTCAGTGGCTCCGAACAGGCCCAGAAGATCTGCCCCTGGCCGGTTGATGAACAGCCCGCTGATGGTATGCCCGTCGCCGTCGAAATTTCCGGTGAACGTGCTGATGGGCTCCCACCCCTCACCCACATTGTATGGGCCCACATCCAAATCAATGTCGTTCATCAACTTGTATGACAACCCGAGAAATCCCCCCCTGATGGAATTGAGTTGCTCTGGTGTGGTGACCTGACAGGGAGGATCACCAGGAGTCCCTTCTCCAGTCATGTCGCCAGGACAACTCGACAGAGCCATTGCCGCGCCGGTCAGGGTCAGGAAAAGCATTGTCGTAAGGACAAGGAAAAGAAATTTCTTCATGTGCGTACCTCGCTTGCTGTCTCATGCCGTGCAAGAGATTGTTGCAGGGTCAGGGCCGCAAACAAGGCCAAGGCCGTCAGGGTCTTGGTCAGGTGGTGCATGAGTTACTCCTGTTTTGATGGCGGTTAATGGGGGGAGAGGAGTGGAAGGCTCAGCAGGCAAGGAGACGACAGCCCGTTTTGCCCAAAACAGGGACGTGAAAACAAAAACGCCCGTTCCGGATAACCGGAAACGGGCGTTTTCATGGTTCGTCTGAAGAGGGGAGTCGGACGGAACCCGGCGGGGCGAAGGCCCGGCAATGGGCTGCCCGGTGGAAGGCGTGCGCTTTTGGAAAAATGGTCAACAACATTGGCATCATATTCCGCCGCGCACAGGCATCGTGCATGTCATGAAAACCATCCCGCGCACGGCAATTGACTCTACACTTTTTAAAGGAGGTCCAACATATCTTCAAGATCATGTCAACAATTAAAATGGCTCATTATGCGTTTCGGACTGTTTTCTTCCTCCGGGAATCACAACGGGATTCAGTTTCATAGCCCAGGGTTGCGGCGCACCGCCGCCGCTGACGCTACCCTGGGAATAGTTCCATGTTTTTTTACCAACCCCAAAGGGTGTTGCGTCCGAAAAATGAAAACTCGGCCAGTAACGAACGAGGCCGTACCTGACGCAACCCAGTTGGGGTTGTTTCTTTATCTTTCAATTATCCCAGGATAGTCCAGCCTTTGGCTGTCCAACCCCAGGCTAGTGGACAATGCCTGGTTGGGACATAAACCGATGGCAAAATCATACCCAGGCGGAGCACCTGTCCGAAACGCATAGTGAGCCATTTTCTGACGGAAAGCCCCTTGAGCGTGCCGGTATCCTCAATGGCGCTGAGCCTGCCCGTGAGGCCCATGGGGATGTGATCAAACCTGGCAAGTATGTGGTCCAGAATGGTTGAGCGAACGCCTTTCAGTTCGCTTTCAATCCTGCCTTCGTCCTTTCCCTGCCGCTTCCATTGATCCGCGAGCGTATTTAAACTTCCTTACCTCCTTGGGGGAGAACAGCCAGGGCTTGTGCTCGATCAGGCGATAAAGACATTCGACGTTTCCGGCCCGAAGCCCTCGTCGACCATGCCGTTTTGACTCGCGCTCCGACAGAGGTGTTGCCCTTTGCCCAGGGTCCGTCTAAGGTGCCTGCACCTCGTTCAGGACCGTTTTTCGCAGTCAACCGCCTTATCTTCATTCTCTTTCCCGACTGTATGCCCCCATGGAAGCGAATCGACCATGCCAGGACTCCAAAAACCCTGCCCCCACTGCGCCAAACCATTGACCGTCTATGCCAACCCGGTGCCCACGGTGGACATTCTGATCACTATTCCGGGCCGGGGAATCGTCCTCATCGAACGCCGCAACCCGCCTCCTGGCTGGGCCATTCCCGGCGGGTTCATCGATTACGGCGAGTCCGCGGAACGGGCCGCGGTGCGCGAGGCCCTGGAGGAAACCGGGCTGGAGGTGGAGCTGACCGGGCTTTTCGGCGTCTATTCCGACCCGAGCCGTGACCCGCGCCAACACACAATCAGCACGATCTTCACGGCCCAGGCCAAGAATCCGGACCAACTCCGGGCCGGAGACGACGCCGGGGCCGTGCGCGTCTTTCCCCTGACCGCCCTGCCCGAGCAACTGGCCTTTGACCACGGGTGCATCCTCCAGGAACTGCGTCTGCGTCACCTGGCCCTGAACCCAACCGGGTTCGCTTCATCGTTCCTTTCTCCGACGCAAGACAAAGCCTAAAGGAATCAGCATGGACAGCCATCCACAGGTCCTGTTCGTGGCCTCGGAAATGTACCCGTTCTCCAAGACCGGGGGCCTCGCGGACGTCATGGGTGCCCTGCCCCTGGCCTTGTCCCACCGCGGGATAAGCGTGGGGGTGATCACTCCGTTCTACGGGCGATTGGCCAGCAGCGAATTTCCCTTGCGGCTGATCTACGAGGACTGCCCTGTGGGCTATCCCTGGCCGGACACCACCGCGGACATTTTTCTGGCCGATTATCACGGTCTGCCGGTATATTTCATCTCCCGAGGCGAGTATTTCGACCGCCGCTTTCTTTACTGCACCCACAAGGGCGACTATTTCGACAACTGCGAGCGGTTCATCTTTTTCTGCCGGGCGACCATGGAATGGGCCAGACGGTTGTCCAACCCACCGGAGATCATCCACGCCCACGACTGGCACGCGGCCCTGGTTCCGGCCTATCTGCATTATTTACGCAAGGTGGACACCTTCTGGAAGAAGACCAAGTCCGTGGTCACCATCCACAATCTGGCCTTTCAGGGCCGCTTCGCCTACCGCCTGTTCCTGGAATCCGGGCTGCCCCCGGCGGCCTGGAACAGTTCCGGGGCTGAGTTCTTCGGGGATTTCAACCTGCTCAAGTCCGGCATCTCCCACGCGGATCTGGTCACCACGGTCAGCCCGACCTATGCCAAGGAAATTCTGACCCCGGAATTCGGCTGCGGTCTGGAAGGCATTCTCAATCACCGGGCCTCGGACTTACGGGGAATTCTCAACGGCGCGGACTACGCGGTCTGGGATCCCCGGCAGGACCGCTTTTTGCCCAGCACCTATTCGCCGGAGTCGCTACAGGGGAAAGCTCGCTGCAAGGAAAGCCTGTTTCATGAACTTTGCCTTGCCCCCGAACTGCTGTCCCGCCCTCTGCTCGGATTCGTCGGTCGTCTCCGAGAGCAAAAGGGCATCGACATGCTCCTGGACATTCTGCCTGAACTGATGCGCAAGGACGTCTGCCTGGTGGTCCTGGGCGAGGGCAATCTGCAGTTTGAGGCCCAGATTCAGGACATGATGGAGACCTACCCGGGGCGGCTCGTGGCCCGCATCGGCTACACCGAAGACCTGGCCCACCGCATCCAGGCCGGGGTCGATCTCTTCCTGATGCCCTCGCGCTACGAGCCCTGCGGCCTGACCCAGATGTACAGTCTGCGCTACGGCAGCCTGCCCGTGGCTTCCGCCCTGGGCGGGCTTCTGGACACCATCACCGGTTACCCCGACCAGGAGTCCACGGGCTTCATCTTCACCCCGCCCGACGCCCGGACCTTTCTGCAAAGCATCGAGCTGGCCCTGAACGTCTGGGAACGTCCGACGGAGTGGAACACCATGCGGATCAGAGCCATGCGCAAGGACTATTCCTGGTCAAGCGCGGCGAAGCAGTATATCCAAGCCTATACGGACATCGGGGCGGACCTGTCCCCGACCTGACCGCCAAATCCGACGACGAGCCTTTATCCTTCAAAAAGAAGAGGTAGTTCCATGAAAATGACGGAAATCCGAGCCATGGCCAAGTCACGCGGATTGAAACTGGGCGTCGGCACCACGAAGATTCATGCCGTCCGCACGATCCAACTGGATGAGGGCAACTTCGACTGCTTCGCCCGGGCCGAAGTCGGCTATTGCGACCAGGAGGGCTGCATCTTCCGCGAGGATTGCCTTTCCTTGGCTCCGAAGCAAAACAACGGGTAAGCCGTGCCCGAACCTTCCGTCCAGGGCCAGATTCAGGGCCTGACCCTGGGCCTGACCCTGGGCCTGACCCTGGGCCTGACCCTGGGCGACCCCAACGGGCTGGGGCCGGAACTGGTTTGTCGTGTTTTCCGGCACGGCCTTCCCAAGTCTCTGACTGGGGTCTCCGTGTTGATTATCGGTCCGGAACAGGCCCTGGCGCACCATCAGCAGGCGTCAGGCGGCCCTGTCTTTTGGCATCGGCTGTCCGATCCGACCCAACCGTCGGAGCGGTTGTCGGAACGATCAACGGACCAGCCGCCAAGCGTCCATCTCTACACGCCTCCGGGCCTCGACGCCTTTCCCATGCGGCCGGGCGCGGCCACTGTCGAGGGCGGCCGGGCCGCGGGACTGGCCCTGGAAACCGCGTGCTCCCTGCTGCAATCCGGCCATGTCCAGGCCCTGACCACCTGCCCGCTGAACAAGGCCGCGCTCCAGCGGGCCGGATTCGATTTCGCCGGACACACCGAGTTTCTGGCCGCCAAGGCCGGATTAGAGCCGGACGACGTCTGCATGCATTTTTGGGGGCCTCGGCTGCGGGTCAGCCTGGCCACCACCCACCCTCCGTTGAGGGCGGTGCCGGGGTTGATCACCACCGAACTGATTCTCCGCAAGCTGGAACTGACCATGGCCGCGATGCACGCCCAGAACCTCCGAGCTCCCGTCGCGGTCTGCGGCCTGAACCCGCACGCCGGAGAGGACGGACGGATCGGTGGCGAAGACCGGCGGGTCATCGCCCCGGCCGTGGTCCAGGCCGCGGCCAGGGGCTGGAACGTGGTCGGCCCGCTGGCCGCGGACACGATTTTCCACCGGGCCGCCCAAGGCGACTTCTCCGCGGTTTTGGCCATGTACCACGATCAGGGGCTGACGGCCTTCAAGCTGTTGCACTTTCACGATGGCGTCCAGATCACCCTCGGCCTGCCCTACGTCCGCACCAGCCCGGACCACGGCACCGGATACGACCTGGTCGGCCAGGGCAAGGCCTCGGCCCAAAGCCTGCGCAACGCCCTGGACATGGCCGCCGCCCTCACAGTCCGATGAAAAACGCCCAATTGCCGCGTCGCCGCAAAAAGTTCAAACTCTTACGTATCAACACATACGCTTCGACCTTGAACTTTTCTTGCTCCTTGCACTTGGGGTTTTTGAACGGCCTGTCGACAAAGACTTTTTCATCACTTAAGTAACGAAACCTCAACCCCAGGACGATCACCATGCCTGACATTTCCCCCGAGACTCCGCCTTACGCCCAGATCGCCCCGCGGTTGCGCGGTCTGCGCGAGGCCCTGGACCTCAGCTTCGAGGAAATGGCCGCCCGGATCGAATCCACCCCGGACAAGGTGGCCCTGTACGAATCCGGAACCGTGGAAATCCCGGTCAGCCACCTTTTTCACACAGCCAAAAGCTGCGGCGTGGACCTGACCGTGCTGCTTTCCGGCGGCGAGGCCCATTTGCACAATCACGCCCTGATCCGCAAGGGCAAGGGCATGAGCGTGGATCGTCGCAAGGACTACGCCTACAAAAGCCTGGCCTACAGCTTCATCGGCCGTCGGATGGAACCGTTTCTGGTCACCGTGCCGCCGAAAAACGAACAGGAACTGACCTTCACCGAGCATGCGGGGCAGGAATTCATCTACATGCTCTCCGGTCGTCTGGAACTGCGCCTGGGAGAGCAGACCCTGATCCTCGAACCGGGAGACAGCCTGTACTTCAGCTCCCGGACGCCCCATGCCCTCCGGGGCCTGGACCAGGCTGAGGCCACTTTCCTCGACGTCATCATCTAACGACCATGCGGACAACCATGCACCAAACCTACCATTCCCACGAAGACTTTCTGAGCAAGTTTCAATTGAAGATTCCGGACAACTACAATTTCGCCTACGATTTTCTGGACGTCCATGCCGCGCGGGAACCGAACCGACCGGCCATGATCCATGTGGACGACGCCGGGAACCGCCGGGACTTCGCCCTGGGCTTTTTCCGGACCGAATCCAACAAACTGGCCAATGCCTTGAAACAACTCGGCCTGAAAAAAGGCGACCGGGTGATGCTCATCCTGCACCGCCGGGTGGAATTCTGGGTAGCCATGCTGGCCCTGCACAAACTGGGCGCGGTGGCCGTGCCCTCCCCGGCCCTGCTGACCACCAAGGATATCGTTTACCGGGTCAATTTCGCCCGAATCAAGGCCGTGATCACGGACGCCGGGGTCGCGCCAGCGGTCCTGGCCGCCCTGCCGGACTGCCCCGGCCTGCGCACGCTGATCCGGGTCGGCGGGGACGGCCCAAAGCCGGGCTGGACCGACTACGCCGCGATCATGGCCCGGGCGTCCGACGTTTTTCCCCGGCCCGAGGATCCGGCTGAAAACGCCGGGGGCCGGGACAGCCTGCTGATCTTTTTTTCTTCCGGGACCACCGGACCTCCGAAGATGGTCGAGCACCTGCACACCTACCCCCTGGGGCACTACGTGACCGGCGTACATTGGCACGACCTGCGTCCCGGGGACATCCACCTGACCCTGGCCGACACCGGCTGGGGCAAGGCGGTCTGGGGCAAATTCTACGGCCAGTGGATGGCCCGGGCCGTGGTCTTTGTCCACGACTTCCGGGGCAAGTTCGACCCGGCCAAACTGCTCGAGCTGCTGGCCGACCACAAGGTGACCTCGTTCTGCGGACCGCCCACGGTCTACCGCTTCCTGATCCGCCAGGACTTCTCCGGCCTGGATCTCTCCAGCCTGCGCCACTGCACCACGGCCGGAGAACTGCTCAACGAGGGGGTTTTTCATGCGTGGAAGGACGCCACCGGACTGCCCATTTACGAGGGGTACGGCCAGACCGAAACCACACTGCAAGTGGCCACCTTCCCATTCATGACGCCCAAACCCGGCTCCATCGGCAAGCCCTGTCCCGGCTGGGACATAGTCCTGCTCAACGACGACGATCAACCCTGCGCTCCGGGCGAGGAGGGCGAGATATGCATCCGCCTGGACGGCGCTGATCCGTTAGGTTTGTTCGCCGGATACCTGGACGAACCGGACAAGACGGCCCAGGCCCGCAAAGGCGGGGTCTACCATACCGGGGACAAGGCCTGGATGGATGAGGAAGGCTATCTCTGGTTCCTGGGTCGGGTGGACGATCTGATCAAAAGCTCGGGCTACCGCATCGGCCCCTTTGAAGTGGAAAGCGTCCTGATCACCCACCCCGCGGTAATCGAAGCCGCGGTGACCGGGGTCCCGGACCCGGATCGAGGACAAACGGTCAAAGCCACCGTGGTTCTGGCTCCGGGCTACGTCGGCTCCGAGGAACTGACCAAGGAACTCCAGAATCACGTCAAGTCCCTCACCGCGCCCTACAAATATCCCCGAATCATCAGCTACGTGGCCGAGTTGCCCAAGACCATCAGCGGCAAGATCAAGCGCGCCGAAATCCGCGCCAAGGATCTTCGCGAAACCAAGGAGAGGCAAGGCTGATCACCACCGATCCGGCGTTGCCCGTCCCCCCCTCCATGCCCTCGCCTACCTCCCCGCGCGTCTCTCGGATCTCCCGGACACCCAGGTTCTGGGCGACGCTGGACCCTTTTCTCGAACCCGGCGCGGTCTGGGGCCGCAAGGTGGCCAACGAGCAGTTCCTGGCCGCCTTGCTGCGCCGGGATCCTTTTGACGAGTATCACTTTTTCCTGCCCACGCCCAAGGAAATCCAGGCGGTTCAGCAGCTTTTCCAGGTACGATTCCCGCGGCTCGCCGCGGACCGGCGGCTGCGCTTTTTTTTACGCCAGGACTTGCCTTCAGCCCTGCGATCCACCGACTATCACTGCTTTCACCTTTCGGACTGCATCAACCATCCACCCGCTTTGGCCCGGCTGCGCAACGCCCATGCCCCCCGGCCCTTTCCCATCACCAGCGTCACCCACTCCCTGAGCTACCCCGGCTACCCGGCCCGGTTCCTGGACCATCTCCACCAGGGCTGCACCCCCAGGGACTGCATCGTGGCAACCTCCACGGCCGGACAAAACGCTGTGCTGGCCTATTTCGACCATCTCCGCGCGAGCTACAACCTGGATCAAGAGCGTTTCCCCCAGCCTGAGACCGCGGTGATCCCCCTGGGCATGGATGAACCCTGGAACCCTGACCCAGCCGCGTTGCGCAAGCAGGGCCGGGCCGAACTGGAAGTGGGTCCCGAAACCCGGCTGCTGCTCGTCCTGGGCCGGATCACCCCTCATTCAAAAATGGATATCCTGCCCCTGCTCCGGGCCTGGCAGCGGATATCCGGATCCGGGCGCTCCGACACCCAGCGGGATGTGGTTCTGGTTGTAGCCGGCTGGGTCGAGCCCAAGGACGATTTCCCCGGCGCCTTCACGGTCCTGGCCCGCAACGTGGGCCTGCCCTGCCGCCTCGTCCCCAGCCCGGACGAAGCCCGCAAGCAGCGCCTCTACGCCGCGGCGGACATCTTCCTCTCCCTGGCTGACAACCCCCAGGAGACCTTCGGCCTGACCCTCCTGGAAGCCGGGCTGGCCGGACTGCCGACCATCGCCGCTGACTATAGCGGCTACCGGGACATCATCCAACACGATCAAACCGGTCTGCTGGTGCCCACCTGGGGTCCGCCGGACTCGTCGCACATCGACATGCTCTCCGGCCTGATCCCGGACTACGAAGTCCAATTCCTCCTGGCCCAGCAAACCGCCGTCCACGTACCGGACCTCGCCGCCGCGCTGCGTCGATTGCTGGACGACCCATTGTTATGCGCCACCCTGGGGACCCAAGCCCGCGAGCACGTCCGAACCACCTTCTCCTGGTCCCGGGTAATCGGGCAATACCTGACGCTCTGGCAGAACCTCTGGGAACGCACCTCTCCCCATTCTTTCAGAGATTCCCACCCATCCCACGACACCCCGCGCCCCTTGGAACTGCCCTTCTCCAAAATCTTCGGCTGCTACCCCAGCGCCGGAGTCCCTCCCCAAACACTGCTGGTCCGCACCCGAACCGGAGACCGCATCGCCGCCGGACAAGACTTTCCCGTGATCTATGCCGGCCTGGAACACCTGATTTCCCCGAACCTGCTCAAACCCCTCCTCATCCTCGCCCGCAACCCCATCCCCCTGGATCGCCTGATCCACAAAATGACCCTGCTGTCTTCCGATTGCACCTCCCCCAGCCCGGAACAAATCCGGTTTATCGTACACTGGGCCGTGAAGCATGATTTATTGGAGATTGTGGAGAGTCCGGCGTGACCGTCGTCAAGCGCAAAGAACCCGCAAACTCGCCGTGGTAACGGGTTAATTCGAATTATTGACAACGATCAATCGATGCCGATATCGTTTTACGAACTAATCGATGGAGGGATTGAGATGCAGACTGTGACCTTATCACCAAAATTCCAAATTGTCATACCACGTCCCGTACGCAAAAGCCTCGGCCTCCGCCCTGGGCAAAGGATGCAGGTGCTCGAGCATGCCGGACGGGTGGAGCTTATTCCTGAGCGGGATATTTCTGAACTCATGGGCTTTGTCAAAGGAATCGACATATCTTTTGAGCGCGAGAAGGACAGAGTATGAACATTGTCGATTCATCCGGGTGGCTGGAGTATTTCGCTGGAGGCGAAAACGCTTCTCAATATATTCCGCCGCTCTCTGACCAAAGTTCGCTTGTCGTGCCTACCATCTCAATCTACGAGGTGTTCAAGGTGATTCTTCGCGAGGCGGGCGAAGACGCCGCCCTGCAAGCTGCGTCAGCCATGCAGCGCGGACAAGTGGTGGAGTTGACTTCACGACGCGCGATGTCCGCGGCATCCTTGAGTCTACGGCACTCCCTGCCCATGGCGGACTCCATTATTCTGGCCACGGCGCATGAATACGAGGCTGTAATTTGGACCCAGGACGCGGACTTCAAGGAGCTGGACAACGTGAGGTATTTTCCAAAACCTTAGCGGCCATACAAACACGGAAGGTCAATTCCAAACAGTTTCCGCAACCGCCTCAAACAGCCCGAATCACGCCTCCAGGCAGACCAAATCCATCCGCCCCCAGACCCCGACCCGGTCCCCGCACTGGGCGAAGACGCCGTCCAGGCCGTGTTCGGCCAGGGCTTCGGCCCGGCGCATGACCAGGGGCATGTCTTCGGGGGCGTGGAGCAGGTTGGCCAGGGCCGTGGCCGCGGCGTCGGCCAGGGCGGCGTCGCGGGAGCGGACGGCCACCAGGTCGGCCTGGCCGAAGCTCAGGGAATGGCCGATGGTGGCCGAGGAGGAGCACAGGGAGCAGGGGAAATCGTCCGGGGTGAGGCGCAGACCGAGGCCGGCCCCGTTTTCCGGCATGGCCAGCAAACCGACGATCCGCTCCCGGTCGGACCGCAGATAAAGGTCGCCCCCGTTTTCCACGAGCAAGGTCGGGCCGACCTCCGGGCAGTGCCCGGCGATCCAGGCGGCCACCCATTGGGCCACGGCCCCGGCCACCGCGGCCATGGGGCCCACGCCGCAGATCCGTCCGGCCCGGGCCATGTCCTGGACGATCCGGGCCGCATCAGGGCTCACGTCCACCGGCTCCAGGCTGGTCGCGAACTCCGGGTGCCGGGCGATGTGCGCCTGGAGCAGCCCGCGACAGGCGTTCACCGCCTGGAGCATTTCTCGCCGCAGATCCCGTTGAGCCACGACCCACAAATCCGTCTGCTCCACCACGGCCTGAAATCCCACCTCCCCCGGTCCCGGTCGACAGCGCGCCCGATAGGTCCGCCAGGGAGAGGCGTGCCGCCTCACTCGTCCACCCGAAAATGGCATCCTTTGCTCTGGGTATTGCGCATGGCCGCTGTGGTGATGATGTAGGCGGTCTGACAGCCGTGGAACAAATCCACCAGCGGCTTGGAAAGCTTGGTTTCCTTGTAGAAGGAATGCAGGCGCTTGTTGAGGTCGCGCAGATCGTCGAAAGCCCGTTTCAGGCGCGGAGTGGTCCGCTTGATGCCCACGTAGTTCCACATGGTGTGCTTGATGGCCGCCCAGTCCTGGGCCACCAGGACTGGGTCCTCGTTCTGGCGCTGGCCCAGGACCCTCCATGGCGCGATGGATGCTTTCAACTTGGCGTTCAGCATGGTGCCGCGCTTCATTCGGGAAGCCACGTCCCGGCCGATGGCCCAGCCCCAGACCAGTCCCTCCAGCAGGGAGGTGCTGGCCAGTCGGTTGGCCCCGTGCACCCCGGTGCAGGCGCATTCGCCCCCGGCGTAGAGGCGTTCAATGGTTGTCCTACCTCGCTGGTCCACCAGAATGCCGCCGCAGAAATAGTGTGCCGCCGGAACCACGGGGATCGGCTCCCTGGTCATGTCCACGCCCAACTCCAGGCAGCGCTGGTGGATGGTGGGAAAGCGGGCGGCAAGGTTTTTACGGATATATGTGGCCGCGTCCAGGTAGACGAAGTCTTCCCCGGTCTTGAGCATCTCATCGACGATGGCCCGGGTCACGATGTCCCGGGGGGCCAGGTCCGCCCTGGGGTCATAGTCGCCCATAAAGGCGCGGCCATCCATGTTGATCAGCCGCGCGCCCTCGCCGCGCACGGCCTCGGAGACCAGGAACTTGCGCGGGCCGCGATGGAACAGGGACGTGGGATGGAACTGGATGTACTCCTGGTTCATGAGTCGGGCCCCGGCCCGGTGGGCCATGGCGAAGCCCGATCCCAGGGAGCCCGGGGTATTGGTGGTGTTCAGGTAGACCTGTCCGATGCCGCCCGTGGCCAGCACCGTGTAGTCGGCCAGGAAACGGCGGATGATCCCGGTGGAATTTTCCAGGATGTACGCCCCCGCGCACTGGTTGGTGATTTGATAGCGGATTTCCAGCGAACCGCTGTGATGGTGGGTGGTCAGGAGATCAACCGCCGTCATTCCGGTCATTACCCGGATATTCGGACTCTTGCGTACGGCCACGATCAGACTGTCCATGATCACCCGGCCGGTAAAATCCGCGCTGTACAGCACCCTGGCCCGGCTGTGCCCGCCTTCCATGGTCAGATGGTAGTCGCCGAGTTCTTCCCGGGCAAAGGGTACGGCCAGCTTTTCCAGAAATACCTTGTGCAATATCTCCGGCCCCTTGCGACACAAAAAACGCACCGCGGAAGGCGAATTCATTTCCCAGCCCGCGGTAAAGATGTCCGAGGCCATCAGCTTGGCCGAATCGTCCAGGCCGCGGTAGACGATCCCCCCCTGGGCCAGGGCCGTGTTCCCGTCGTCAAGCTGATCCCCGGCGCAGATCAGGGTGACCTCCAGGCCGGCCTCGGCCATGGTCAGCGCCGCGACGCAGCCCGCGATGCCGGAACCGATGACCAGGGCCATGGTTTCAATGGTGTCGGTCATTTCGTGCCTTCCATCACGGCCAGCATGGTTTCCAGGGCCTTGCGGGCGTCGGGCGCCACCTCCGGGTCCACCCGGACCGATTCATGCCGGTCCGGATTTTCCAGAGTATCCAGCAGCTTCTGTTCGGTGATCTTCAGCATCGCGCTGCAATACCCGGCACCCAGAGGATAAATATGTTTGTCCTGATGCAGCCTGGCCAGTCGCAAAACCAGATTATCCTCGGTGCCGATATAGATGGTCGCTCCGGACGGAGCCTCGCGCACGGCCCGGATGATGCCCGAGGTGGAGCCCGAGACGTCCGCCAGGGCCACCACCGCCGGATCGCATTCCGGATGCACGAAAACCAGGGGGCGAGGCTTGTCCTCCAACACCAGAAGCACGTCCTCGGGCTTGAGCCGGAAATGGATGGCGCAGACCCCGGGCCAGAACAGCAGCCTCCGGGCCAGAATATCCTCGTTCCAGGCGCTTTCTTCGCGCACGTTCAAAACGGCCTGGTCCTGATTGGGAATGCCCAGCAGATCCGCCGTGTTCATGCCCAGGTTCTTGTCCGGCAAGAAGAGGACGCAGTCGCCCTGTTCCATGGCCCATTTTAGCATGATCGCGGCGTTGGCCGAGGTGCAGACGCTGCCGCCGTACCGCCCGCAAAGGGCTTTAACCCCCACGGATGAGTTCACGTAGGCCAGGGGAATAACCTTGCGCCCCGCCGCGGTGATCCGCTTCAGAACGGCGGCCACCCTGCGGTCCGGCGCGGTCCCGGCCATGCAGCAATGGGCCTTGGAGTCGGGGATCAGCACGGTCTGTTCGGGCTTGGCCAGCAGGGCAGCGGTTTCGGCCATGAAGGAAACGCCGCAGAACACGATGTACCGGGCGTCCAGCCCCGGAATCCGGCGGGCCAGTTCCAGGGAGTCCCCCTGAAAGTCCACGTGTTGAATCACGTCGTCGCTCTGGTAATGGTGGCCGAGAATGGCCAGGGATGATCCGAGTTCGCGGCGCAGGGCCGTGATGCGTTGAGAGATGTCGTCGGACATTGAGGAATCCTTGCTGTTGAAACAAATGGAAAGATTATATGTCGGGTGTAAGGTCGATGCTCATGCTCAAATCCGCGCAGGCCGCGGAATGGGTCAGGGCTCCGGCGGAAATGAAGGTGGGCCGAAGTGCGGCCAAGTCGGCGATGGTGTCCAGGGCGACCCCGCCACTGATTTCCGTTTCCACGGTCTTGGGGATCATCGCCAGGGCACGGGCCATCTCGTCCGGCCGCATGTTGTCCAGCATGATTCGCTGCACAGGCAGGGCCGCGGCTTCGGCAACCTCCTCCAGTGTCCGGCATTCCACCTCGATGGGCGGACAGGGGGCGTAGGCCGCCAGCAGGCGTCGCACGGCCGGGGTGATCCCTCCGGCCCGATCGATATGGTTGTCCTTGAGCATCAGCATCTCGCTGAGGTCCAAGCGATGGTTGGACCCGCCGACCACGGCCACGGCGTACTTTTCCGGGTAGCGCAGACCGGGAGTGGTCTTGCGGGTGTCCAGCAACCGCACGCCGGTCCCGGCAATCCGTTCGCAAAAGGCCTGAGTCAGGTTGGCAATACCGGAAAGCCGACCGATGAAGTTCAGAATGACCCGCTCGGCCTTGAGCAGAGCCCGCGCTTGACCCTGGAAATGGGCGACATATGTTCCCGAAGAAACCAAGCCCCCTTCCTCCGTGGAAAAGCTCACGCGCACCGCATCGGGAAACCGACTCAAAATCAAAGGGATAATCGGTAGCCCGACGATCCGGGTGTTCTGCTTGGTCCGGATCCGGGCCTTGGCATGGTCGTTCTCCGTGAACAACGCCTCAGAGGTCAGGTCCCGGCCATCCTCTTCCAATGCCAGGTCGATCAGTCGCTCCAGGTACTCCATGGCGCGGCCTTGAAAAAAAGAATGAAATAATGAATGATTTTCCATATTCGCCGTCGGCTTTGCCGGTCCGAATTCGACAAACCAACTTTTTACGCCACCCCGTCCGCCGTTGTAAAGGCGCGTTCCGATCCTCTTCCCGCCCCCCAAGCCAAGGAGTTCCTCATGTCCACTGGCCATCCCACTGACCACAAGACCGGCCCAGGACTTGGCCCCCATCTCCCTCTCCGCGTCTCTCGCCGGAATTTTTTGAAAGCCCAGGGCAAGGCGGCCCTGCTATTGGCCGTCGGCGGCCACGGCCTGCTGCGTACCCGGCCTCTCGCCGCTGCCCAAAGCGCTGACGAAGCACCGGACCTAACCGTCGCCCGGGGCGAACCCGGCCCGGCGACCAGGGCCGCGGTGGAGGCCCTGGGCGGGATGGTGGCCTTTGTCAGCCCCGGCCAGCGGGTGGTGATCAAACCGAACATGAGTTTCGCCCAACCGCCGGAGCGAGCCACCAACACCCACCCGGACGTGGTCCGGGAATTGGCCGTGATGTGCCGGGAAGCCGGAGCCGCCAGGGTGCGCGTCCTGGACCATCCCCTGCAAAACGCGGAAATGTGTCTGGTCCAGTCCGGCATCCAGGAAGCCTGCGCGGCCTTGCCCGACGTTTCCGTGCACACCCTGAGCGCGGCTCGCTTTTTCCGCTCCGTCCCGATCCCCCTGGGTGAACAGCTCCGGGAAACCCAGGTCATGGAGGACGTGCTGGGCGCCGACGTGCTCATCGCCGCGCCGGTGGCCAAATCCCACTCCGCCACCGGGGTCAGCCTGGCCATGAAGGGCATGCTCGGGCTGATCCTGGACCGGGGCGTCCTGCACCGCCGGTTCGATCTGCACACGGCCATCGTGGACCTGACCACCCTGCTCATGCCCGACCTCACGGTGGTGGACGCCACCCGTGTGCTTTCCACCAACGGGCCGTTCGGCCCCGGCAAGGTGCTTCAGGAAGACACGGTGATCGCCTCCCGGGACGTGGTGGCCGCGGACGCCATGGCCGTCAGCCTCTTTGAATGGTACGGTCGGCGCTTCGAACCGCGCCAGGTCCGGCACATCCTGCTGGCCCATGAACGCGGTCTAGGCAGCATGGATCTGTCCGGATTGCGCATCGACGAAATCACGGCATGACCTCGCTGCAACGCATCGCCCAAACCCTGAGCCTGGCCGCCTTCCTGATCCTGCTCGGCCTAGCCCTCTTCCCCGTGCCGGACTGGGCCCCGGTGGACGCCTTCCTCCGCCTGGATCCCTTGGTCCTGGTGGGCACGACTCTGGCGGACCGGGCCTGGGTCGCCGCCCTGGCCCCGGCTGCCCTGATCCTGGTCCTTACCATGGTGCTGGGCCGCTTTTTCTGCGGCTATCTCTGCCCCATGGGCACCACCCTGGACATTACCGACGGTCCGGCCCGCTTCCCGGGTTCCGCCGGGAAGCGCTCGACTCAGGACGATCCCGCCGCTCCGCTCCTTCCGCCTCCGTCCCAACCTTCCAGCGGATTGCGCCGAGTCAAATACCTGGTCCTGTTCTTCATCATGGGTGCCGCCGTCCTGGAAGTGTCCGCGGTGTTTTTCGCGTCGCCCCTGTCCCTGATCACCCGCTTCTATACGCTTCTGATCCACCCGGCGGCAGCCCTGCTCGGCGACGCCGCGCTCCACGCCCTACGTCCCCTGGCCCAGCATTTGGACTGGACCTGGGCCGCCTACGCCGAACTCCATCAGCCCAGATTCACGTCCCAATGGTTCCTTCTGCTGTTCTTCCTGGCTGTTTTCAGCTTGGCCAGATGGAGTCCCCGCTTCTGGTGCCGATATCTCTGTCCTTCGGGGGCCCTGCTGGCCCTTGTGGGCCGACGGCCGCTGATCCGCAGAAACGTCTCCGAAGCCTGCACCGACTGCGGAGCCTGTCAACGGCGTTGTCCCATGGCCGCCATTCCGGCGGACCCATTGCGGACCATCCACGAAGAATGCATCACCTGCCAGGAATGCGTCCGGATCTGTCCGGTTCAGGCCGTGACGTTCCAACCATACCACGAACCAAAAAGAGCCGTCAGGACGTCGCCGCGCTTTTCCCCGCAACGACGCGAGGCCTTGCTGGCCGGGCTGGCCGGGGCCGGGACCGCGACCCTGACCTACACCGGACTGCTGGAAGTCCGGGACGAAATGCTTCCCGGGGACATCTCTCCGGAAAACCTGCTTCGCCCACCGGGCAGTCTGCCGGAGCGCGACTTCCTGGCCCGCTGCATCCGCTGCGGGCTGTGCATGCGGGCCTGCCCCACCAACACCTTGCAGCCCATCTGGTTCCAAGCCGGAGTGATCGCCCTGTTCAGTCCTCGCCTGACCCCCCGCCGGGGCCCTTGCGAACCGGAATGCACGGCCTGCGGCCGGGTCTGCCCCACCGGGGCCATCCGCGACCTGCCCTTGACCGAAAAAACCTGGGCCAAGGTCGGAACCGCGATGATCCTGCGTCATAAGTGCCTAGCCTGGGAATGGAACAAAAAATGTCTTGTTTGCGACGAAGTTTGTCCGTATGATGCCATTGATTTGCGAAGGGTGGCGACCCATTCACATCCCGTACCATTCGTGGACGGCCGTAAATGTTCGGGATGCGGGTTCTGTGAATACCACTGCCCGGTCCGGCCCGCTTCGGCCATTGTCGTGGATTCCATGGAAGCGCTGCGAATAGGCGTTGGATCCCACAAAGCCCAAGGCCAAGAAATGGGGCTGATGCTGCACATCGTCCCGCCGGACCAAGCCGGGTCAGCCCCTCTCGGTCTGGAAACGCCGGAAACCGCCTTTGCTCCTCTTCCCGGCGCCGTGTCGGAAGAGGACGCCCTGCCTCCCGGCTTCACTCCCTGACCATCGCGGTATGGATCACCTCACCTCGGAAAAAACTCGAAGCGGATTGCGAAGAGACGATTATTTCGGACCAGACCATGCATAGCCCCACCCCCTTGGATATCACCTCGCTTTGCCTGGAATACTCCAGGGCTCTGTCCGTCCAGAAACGCATCCATGAAAAGATCGACGACTACGCGGACTACAACTTCTCCTCCCTGCAAAGCACGGCCCTGAACGTTTTTTTCGACCTAGCCCAGGAGTTCGATTCCTCTCGAGACCTGATGTCCGTCTGCGCCCTGATCCCCAAGGTGTTTTTCAACCTGGACTGCACCCTGTACTTGATCCAGGATCACCGCGTCGATCACGTCGTCATTTGCCCGGAAAGGGGCCGGAAACCGAACCCCGCGCCGAACATTCCATTTTTCTCCATTCCCACGATCCACGAGGGCCATTATTATCTCCCGATCAAAGGCAACAAGGACCTTCAATCTCATATACCGGGAGACTCCGAGAATCATCTGATCGGCATCCTGGACATCCATCCGGCGGACGCCCTTTCCGACCACGACCGTCTTTTCCTGGAAAAATTCGCCAATCGAGTCGGATTTCAACTGCACAACCGGATGATCAGCCAGAAAAACCAGGAACACATCCAGTTCATCCGCAGTCTGGTCAAGGACATCGGGCACAACGTCATCGTGCCCAACATGTACTTCAGATTGTTTTACCGTCGCCTGGAAAGCACCATCAACGCCCTGGGCGAACTGGCCGAGGACATGCACCACCCCCCGACGGACGGCCTGTCCGGCGACGACGTGCGATGGAAGCAACTCATCGCCAGAATGGACTACGTTCAGGACGCGCTCCAGGACCAGTTCCGGGAAATTCAGCGCCACTACGACAATACCAGCCTGTTCCTGGAAACATTGTTGCGCAGAAGTCATTTTGAGCAGGGACGGTACGTCCTTGAGAAGCGGGTTTGCAATTTCAAGAACCAGATCATCGATCCGCAGATCGCCCGATTCATGACCCAGTTTGAGGATCGCGGCATCGAAATCGCCTGGGCCGGGGTTCCGGACAAGGAAATCGAGGTGGTGGTGGACATCGGCCTGATCACCCAGGTCTACGCCAACCTGTTTTCCAACGCCGTGAAGTACGCCGCTCCGGTTCGCGACGCCCGGGGCCGGTGGGTCAAATTCCTGTCTTATGGATGGGAGGACATGCCTAATTTCTTCGGCAACGGCCTGGACGGGGTTAAGCTGAACGTCTTCACCACCGGACCGCACATCACCGGCGAGGAACGGGATCGCCTTTTCGAGGAAGGGTTCCGGGCCGGGAACACCGGTCAGGAACCCGGGACGGGTCATGGACTGTTCTTCATCCGCCAGATCGTGGAACTGCACGGCGGCAGAATGGGCTATGAGCCGACCCCCATGGGCAACAATTTTTATTTCATCCTGCCCAAAGAAGCTCCCCCGGCTTCGCCGCTGATTTCCCAATGCGATTATTCGCCAAACTCTTCACCAAGTCACTCGCCCGGCTCTTGAGCTTTTTTACTGAGTGCGATATTCTAGTACCTATGCCGTAACGATTAGTTGCCGTCATGAGTAAGGAGGTGACGTTTTTCGCGACATTTCTGTAACCCAACCGTATTTCTTTTCGGTTTTTTCCGTGACACCACGGGCGTCGTGCCCTGCACCACTTACTAAGTTTTTTAGCAAAAGGAGTTGAAGTTATGCGTAAACATGTTCTGAAGCCGCTGTTTTCCCTCTTGGCCCTCCTGGGCCTGTTGGCCCTCTGCCTAGGCGTGTCGACGACCGCCGTCGCCCAAACCGAACGGAACGTCCCAAAGGCGGAGAATTTTCTCTTTTTCATCGACCACTCCGGATCCATGGCCATGAGTGCCCCTTCCGAGTCCCAAAGCTCCCTGGCCGCCCGCCACGATCCGAACAAGCAGGAAAAAATCGAGGTGGCCAAGGAAGTCCTGAAGGCCGTTAATAATGATATTCCCGCCATCGCCTTCAACGCCAGCCTGTACACATACGGACCGTTCCAAGAGTACATCGCCCCTTCCCCGTACTCCAAGGATCGCCTGAATCAGGGCATCGACGACCTGCAGACCCAATACGACATCTTCGGTCGCCTGACCCCCATGGGCCTAGGCCTGAAGTCCCTTGACGCCGTGGTCGGCGGTCTGTCCAACCGACGCGCCGTGATCCTGGTCACGGACGGCGAGTCCAACATCGGCCCCAAGCCGCTGCCGGTGGTACATGACATGTACGCAAAATACGGCGACAATATCTGCTTCCACGTGATCAGCTTCGCCCAGACCGCGGCTGAAAAGGCCCTGGTGGAACAGATCGCCGCCATCAACCCCTGCACGGTCACCGCGGACCTCATGGACCTGCTGGACGACGGCAAGCGCGCCGACTTCGTGCGCAAGGTGTTCTACGACGTGGAAGTCATCCCCGCCGCTCCGGTGGCCGCGCCCCCAGCCCCGGTTGAAGAAGTCATCGTCTTCCGCAACGTCAACTTTGACTTCGACAAGTTCAACATCAAGCCTGAATTCGCGCCCCTGCTCAAGGAAGCCGCTGAAATCATCAAGGCTCGCCCAGGCAAGCGGGTGGTCGTTGACGGCCACACCTGCAACATCGGCCCAGCCACCTACAACATGGGCCTTTCCGAGCGCCGCGCCTCCTCGGTCCGCAACTTCCTGGTCAACGAAGGCGTTCCCGCGGATCGCATCACGACTCAGGGCTTCGGTTTGACCCAGCCCCGTTTCGACAACAACACCCGCGAAGGACGCTCCCTGAACCGTCGCGTGGAAATTCGCTTCGAATAACACCTCTCCAGTTCTGCTTCTCCCCCTCCCCGTCCGGGGAGGGGGCCTTCAACCCCTCACGAGACACCTATGCGACACCTTCGCATGCTCCTGTTGCTGGCTGTTCTGCTTCCGGCGGCCTCTCTACCGGCGGCCGCCTCGGGATTCGACGCCCTGCCCGTCTCCTCGCAGGCTGTTTACATTGAACAACAATTCGCACTGTTTTCCCAAAACTGGATCGACAAGATCGACCGCAATTTCATTTCCCGACTCGGAAACGTCGAATTCGTGAACAACGGCTCCGGCTATGTCGGGCGCTACATGCAGGTGGACCGGGATTCCGTGGCCTGGTCCGTCAAGCAGGCGGTCACCGGCCCCGGCAACTACATCGGCGTCCTGGAATACATTGAATGGACCTATGAATGCGCCGCCGAAAACCGAGACGCCGCCGCCCTGGGCCCCTTCGTGCAGGTCCATGGCCGTAAGGTCACGGAAATTTTTCAGTATCACGCCAATCGGTGGCTGGAATAGCAGCTTAAAACAACCTTCCATACTCCAAAAAAAAGCGACTCGGTTACACCGAGTCGCTTTTTTTTTGGGAAAACCGCTCAACACATTCTCGCCCCAGGACATGGCGGGGCCGACAAGTCCCTGTTTTCAACACCGCGCAAAACAACATTGACAACAATCATGAAAGCGCCTATCAATTTCTTTCTCACTTTTTCTTGACCAAAAAGATTGCCTTACTCTCATATCAAACCGGAGGTTCATTGAACATGTCGCTTCAGAAAGGAACAAAAACCATATTTCTCACCCTGCCCTTGCTTGTCCTGTCCTTGATCTTTCCCGCGGTCCAGTCGGCGCATGCCGCGGAGGTCAACATCTATTCCGCGCGGCAGGAGCATCTGATCAAGCCGCTTCTGGACGAGTTTTCAGCCCAAACCGGAATCACCACCAATCTGCTCACCGGCGAGGGCCCCGCGCTTCTGGAACGGCTGCGCAGTGAAGGCCGCAACAGCCCCGCGGACGTGCTGATCACCGTGGACGTCGGCAATCTGGTGGCCGCGAAGCAGGCCGGCGTCCTGCAGGCGACCCGCTCCGCAGTGCTGGAGGAGAACATCCCGGCCCAGTATCGCGACGACGAGGGGCATTGGTACGGTCTCTCCTCGCGAGCCCGGATCATTTACTACGACCCGGAACGGATCGATTCCACGAAGATCACCACTTACGAAGCCCTCGCCGACCCGGCACTGGGCAAGGTGATCTGCGTGCGCAGTTCCTCCAACATCTACAACCAGTCCCTGGTGGCTTCGATGATCGCCCACCACGGCGTGGAACAAACCGAAGCGTGGGTACGGGGATTCGTGAATAATTTCGCCCGTCGGCCCCAAGACAACGACACCGCGCAGATCCGTTCCGTGGCCTCCGGCGAGTGCGCCGTGGGCATTGCCAACAGCTACTATTTTGGACGCCTTCTAGCTTCCGAAGATCCGGCGGACCAGGACGTTACAGCCAAGGTGAGTGTGATGTGGCCCAACCAGGATGATCGCGGAGCCCATATGAACCTCAGCGGCGGCGGGGTGACGCAAAGCGCCCGGAACATCGACGAAGCCGTGAAGCTCCTGGAGTTTCTCTCCAGCCAGCAGGCCCAGGACATCTACGCCCGGGACAATAACGAGTATCCGGTCAATCCCCAGGTCCGACCCAGCGGTCCGGTGGTCCGGATGGGCGAGTTCAAGGCCGACGACCTGAATCTGTCCCTGATCGAAAAATTCAATGCCGAGGCCGTGCGGGTCATGGACCGCGCCGGTTGGCGCTAAATCCTCCGCCTCAGCATCGTTTGCCCGGAAACAACCTCTGAGGTAAACATTTCTCGCCCTGGGGCGCGATTTGATTTCGCCCTCGACCCTGACAACTGATACACCCAACCCCAGCCCTGGCGCGGTTCCTTAACCGCGTCGGGGCTCATTCCATTCACCGGAGTCTCTGCTTGCGCATCTGGATGTTCATGGTTCTGGGCCTTGCCGCCCTTGTGGCCGCGCCGATCCTGGTGATTATGGCCCACCTGTTCGTTCCTTCATTGGAAGTGTGGCAACATTTGGCCACCACGGTCCTGCCCCGCTACGTGGGCAATTCCCTGGGCCTGATGCTTGGCGTGGGCGCGGGAACCCTTGTGCTGGGGGTGAGCACGGCCTGGCTGGTGAGCATGACCAGCTTCCCCTGGCGGCGTTTTTTCGAGTGGAGTCTGATCATCCCCCTGGCCATCCCGGCCTACGTCATTGCCTTCACCTATACCGGCCTGCTGGAGTACGGCGGCCCTGTGCAGACGCTGCTGCGGGAGACCTTCGGCTGGCGATCAGCGGCGGACTACTGGTTCCCTCAAATTCGTTCCCTGCCCGGGGCCATCGTGATGATGACCCTGGTCTTCTATCCGTATGTCTACATGCTCTCCCGGGCGGCGTTCCTTGAGCAGTCGGTCTGCGTCCTGGACGCCAGCCGGACCCTGGGCAGAGGCGCCTGGAGCACCTTCTTCGGCGTGGCCCTGCCCCTGGCCAGACCCGCGGTCGCCGGGGGCCTGGCCCTGGCCCTGATGGAGACATTGAATGATTTCGGAACAGTGGACTTCTTCGCCGTGGACACGTTCGTCACGGGAATCTACCGGACCTGGCTGGGACTGGGACAGCCGGCCATCGCCGCCCAGCTGGGCGCGGTGCTGATGTTCTTCATTCTAGGGCTGATTCTTCTGGAGCGCTGGTCCAGGCGGGGACGGGTCAGCCACACCACAGGCTACTATCGGCAACTGCCCCGGTTCCAGCTTTCCGGCATCTCCGCCGGGTTGGCCTTCACGGTCTGCTTTCTGCCGGTATTCTTTGGATTCATTCTCCCGGTGGGCGCGATGGTTATCTGGACATGGCAAACCTGGAATTTCGTCGATCCGCGCTATCTGCGCATGGCCGGAACAAGCCTCTCCCTGGCCGGGATCAGCGCCGTAGCGGCGGTGGGGGCCGCGGTCCTGCTGGCCTACGGTCGCAGGCTGGTTCCGGGCAAGGTCACCGGGATTGCCGTTCAAACGGCTTCCCTGGGCTACGCCATCCCTGGGGCGGTCATCGCCCTGGGCATCATGATCCCCTTCGCCTTTCTGGACAACACCGTGGACAATCTGGCCCGCACGCTCTTCGGCTACTCCACGGGCCTGCTGCTTACCGGCACCTGGACCGCGCTGATCTTCGCCTACGTGGTCCGCTTCCTGGCCGTGTCCACCAATACCGTCGAAGCCAGCCTGCAAAAGGTCACGCCCAACATGGACGGCGCGGCCAGGACCCTGGGCCTGTCCGCCGGTCAGACCCTGCGCCGGGTGCACGGGCCGATCATGCGCGCCAGCCTGCTCACCGCGGGAGTCCTGGTTTTCGTGGACGTAATGAAGGAACTGCCGGCCACCTTGATGATGCGCCCCTTTGGTTTGAACACCCTGGCCATCCGCTCCTACGAGCTGGCCTCGGACGGCCTGCTCAAGGAGTCGTCCAGCTCATCCCTGGCCATTGTCCTGGCCGGGATCATCCCCGTGATTCTGGCCAGCCTGATGATCGCCAGATCCAGACCCGGTCAGACGTAACCACCGACTCATGCAACAGCTTTTTCCCCCAACCCACGACAACAGCGAAAGGCCCTTTCCATGTCCCTGATCCTCGGCGATATTCGCCATGCATACGGCCCCAAGACCGTCCTGCAAAACATCAACCTCGAAGTCCAACCCGGTGAAGTGGTCTGTCTGCTCGGACCGTCGGGCTGTGGGAAGACCACTCTGTTGCGGCTGATCGCCGGACTGGAGGAACTCCAACACGGCCGGATTCTGATCGACGACCAGGTCATCGCGGACCAGCATCGCCAGATGCTTCCGGAACGGCGCGGCACCGGCTTTCTGTTCCAGGACTTCGCCCTCTTTCCCCACCTGACGGTCCTGGAAAACACCATGTTCGGGCTGACGGCCGTCGCGTCCAAGGAAACCCGCCGACAAAAGGCGCTTCAGGCCCTGGAGCAGGTCAACATGCGGGATTTCGCGACGGTCTACCCGCACGAACTCTCCGGGGGCCAGCAACAGCGCGTGGCCTTGGCCCGGGCCCTGGCTCCCAGCCCGCGGATCATCCTCCTGGACGAGCCGTTTTCCAGCCTGGACGCCCGGCTCCGGGTCCAGATCCGCGACCAGACCCTGCACGTGCTCAAGTCCAGCGGCGTGGCCACGGTCATGGTCACCCACGACCCCGAGGAAGCCATGTTCATGGGCGACCGGATCGTGCTCATGCACCAGGGCCGGATCGTTCAGACCGGCACCCCCGTGGAACTGTACTCCAAGCCGGTGAACGCCTTCGTGACGACCTTTTTCAGTGATGTGAACGTGATCAGGGGAATGGTTCAGGGCGGACAGGTCGCCACCCCGCTTGGACGGGTAGCCTCCGCCGGGTTTCAGGACGGGGCCGAGGTTGAAATCATGTTTCGACCGGAAACGGTCCAGATATTCGAGGCGGACACGACTCCGCCGGCATCCAGTGTACCGGGGGAAGTGCTGGCCACCCGGCTCCTGCCCGGAGCGACCCTGGTCCACCTGCGTATTGCGTCGCATGCGCACGGGACCCCGGAGAAACCCGGTCACACTCCTGACAACGCCGGAGAGGGCATCCACCTGCATGCCCGGGTCCCCTGCCTCTTCCCCATGCCCGAGGGTGCGCGCGTCCAGGTCCATGTTCCCATGGACCAAGTCTACGTCTTTCCGGCGGAATCTTCCTGACTGAGTTCGTGTTCTGATAGCTCAAGCGCCCTTGCGCGCGACATGCAGCAGGGAAAAGTAAGACAACTTTTCCGGGACCTGATCCAGGTTCTCGTACACGGCCTCCCCATCCAGGCCGCATCGCTCGATCAGTCTGGCCCGGTCCGCCAGTCCGCGCTCTTGCAGGGCCGCCTTGAGCGCGGGGAAACGCTTGGCCGGCTTCAGGACCACGGCGGCATCCGCCGCGTCCAGCAGCTTTGCCAGTCGATCCAGGTTGCTGTTGCCCGTGGCCACCACCAAACTCTCGTCGCCCTCCACCAACGTCTGCTCCAGCCGGGCCGCGGCCGCCTGGAAGGAGGTGATGCCCGGAATGATCCGCACCTCCGCTTGATCGTCACGAGCCCGCAGTTCCCGGAGCAAGTGCCCGAAGGTACTGTAGATCAGCGGGTCGCCCAAGGTAATGAACGCTGCATGACGTCCGCCATGCAGGCACTTCAGCACGGCCTCGGCGTTTTTTCCCCGGGCCGCAGTGCGCACGACATCGTCCCTGGTCATGGGAAAGTCCAACCGCTGGATTTCCACATCCGCCCGTAAATGCGGTCGGATGATGTCCAGGGCCACGGAAAAATCATTCTTGGTCGAAGCCGGGGCAAAAACCACGTCCACCTCGGACAGAGCCTTGACCGCCGCCAAAGTAAGCAATCCAGGATCCCCAGGGCCGACGCCGATTCCGTACAATATGCCGTTTTGCATCAAGATATTCCAATTTTCCTTGTAACATAGAGATGATTCAGTCGCTTTCCGGCGTCCGCTACCAATACAGCCAAGCCAACAACAACCCCAGTAAAAGCCGGTAAACCACAAAGGGCTGCATCCCCACCGTTCGGATAAATTTAAGAAAGAAATGGATGCAGAGATAGGCGCTGATCCCGGCCAGCACCGTGGCCACGATGATCATCCCCCACTGTGTGGGCTCCGGCTGGCCGAAAAGCTGCCTGGCCTCCAGGGCCCCGGCCAGGAAAATCACCGGAATGGACAGCAGGAAGGAAAACCGGGCCGCGGCCTCCCGGCTCAGGCCCAGAAATAGACCGGCGGTCATGGTTGCTCCGGAGCGGGACGTACCGGGAATCAGGGCCACGGCTTGAGCGCAACCGATGATGAGGATGTCCAGCCAAGTCAGGCCATGCTCGTTGCGACCCCCTTTGTGCCGCCAATCCGCCCAGCCCAGAAGCAGCCCGAAAAACATCAGCCCAAAGGCCAGAATCAATGGGTCGCGCAGATGTGTGGCTACCACGTCCCGAAAAGCCAGTCCGGCCAGCCCCACCGGAACCGTACCCAGGATCACGGCCCAGGCCAGTCGTGCCCCAGGACCGCTCCCCTTGCCGGTCAAGGAACGAATAAAATCCCGGGCCATTACCAGCAGATCCCGGCGAAAATACCAGACCACGGCCGCCAGGGTTCCCATATGCACAGCCACATCAAAGGTCAGCCCTTGGTCTTCCCAGCCCGTGAACACGGATACCAGAATCAGGTGGGCGGAACTGGAAATGGGCAGGAATTCCGTCAGCCCCTGGACCAGGGCCAGGACGACGGCTTGAAAAAAATCCATGACTGCTCCGGGATTTGCTATTCTGGAATTGCTGAAGGGCTACGTGCCCAGGGCGTTGAGCAGGCCTTCCAAGCGCGAACACTCCCGGGCCATTTCCTCGGCGGTCATCTCCGCCTGAACCCGGTACGGCCGCCCGTAGACCACCCGGCACCGAGCGCCGGGCCAGGGAAGCTGGAACTTGTCCCAGGCTTTCTGGAAGACAAAGGACCGGGACATGAATACCCGCAAGGGAATCAGGGGCGCACCCGTCTTGGCGGCCAGATACACGGCCCCCTCCTTGACTTTGTGCCGGGGGCCGCGCGGGCCGTCCACGGTAACCACCACGTCAGCGTTGCGCACGCGCATCTCCTTGCGAGCCGCGATCAGCGCGGCCACCCCGCCCCGACGGCTGGAGCCCCGAGCGAGCTGAATGCCGAAACGAGTCAGGACCTGGGACAAAAACTCCCCGTCCCGACTCTGACTGACCACGGCCACGGCGCCCTGGTTGCGGTGCAAATAGATCAAAGGGAACAACTCGTCATGCCAGATCGGCACGACCATGGGCACTTCTCGCCGCATCCCTTCAACATCTTCCAACCCTTCCTGGGAAAACCGCAAAGTCCGACTCAGCACTTTGGTGAACAAAACAGCCGGAGGGACGAACCAAAGGGGATTGACGCGAAAGCCCATGGCGAGGCTTCTAAACCGGATACAGGTTGGAGACAAGGCAGGGTCCTATTGAAAAAACAAATCACCGCCAGCCCATCCGATAGAAATCATCAATTTGATTTTTCCTCCCGCCTGTGCTTGTTCTTACGCTCCAATTCCGAACCTCAACCCCAATAGGAATCCCACCCATGAACAATACGCATCTCGACTGCAAAGGTCTCCCCTGCCCGCAACCGGTTCTCCAGTGCAAGCAGCATATCGACGTCCATCAGCCCGAAGCCGTGAGCATCGCGGTGGACAACGAGGCCGCCTTGCAAAACGTGACTCGATTTCTGGAAAATCAAGGTTACCAAGTCGGCAATGTGCAAACCGCCCAAAATGAATGGCGGGTCACGGCGGCACGAGCAGCTGACGCCCAGGCGGAAAATGCCCCGGTCCCTCAGACCGCCGCGTCACATCTGGACCCCAAAACACTGATCTTCCTGACGGCCCCAGGTGTTGGCGAAGGTGATACGGTCCTGGGCGAAAAACTGATGCTCAATTTCCTGGCCACCCTGCCGGAAATGGGCCCCCAATTGTGGCGGATTATCCTGGTCAACGGTGCCGTACGGCTGGCCGTACAAGGCAGCCCGTGCCTGGAAGCGCTCCAAAAACTGGAAGCCGCCGGAGTGACCATCCTGGTTTGCGGAACCTGCCTGACCCACTTTGACTTGCTGGACAAAAAGGCCGTGGGACAGACCACCAACATGCTGGACGTGGTCACCAGCCTCCAACTGGCCGGAAAAGTCATCCGGCCCTGACGGATTGGTACCTCATATTCGCAATTTCGACCAAATCCGAAATCTATACGTTGAAAATCGAGGCCTTTTGTGTAATATTTGCAATATATTGAAAGAGAAAAAAGTTGTCGCGAATATTTTTCGGCCATAACCACTTGCCAAGCGCAGCGCGAATCTATATGTAACCAAATTCTTGTTCGGGAGGCACATCCTCCAATGGCGAGGTAGCTCAGGTGGTCAGAGCATGCGGCTCATATCCGCAGAGTCGGGGGTTCAAGTCCCTCCCTCGCTACCAAGCAAAATCAAGGGTTCCGGTCGGTTGGCCGGAACCCTTTTTTATTGTGGGCAATTTCTCCAACCCCTGTCCAACCATCTAAAGTAAAGCCTTCGTCACCTTCGCCACGATCCTGGTCGCGGCCCTGGGCACCTTGATTCAGACCCTGCTGGTGGGTTGCATCGACTGCGGGTTCGTGCTCCTCATGGGCTCCTATTCCGCCTTTCTGACCTGCACCCTGAGCGCGATACGCATGGACGGGCTGGAGCTGATGGAAAATCGGAATCGGAACGTAACAATGTTGTGCATCACCCTGTGATCACGTTATCTTCTTGGGCATGACGTTCGATTTCGATACCGATTCAGATCGCAGGGGAGGAACAAGATCAAATCCGCCCTGACCCTCCCCCAACATCGTGGGCATCGCCAACGTTACTGGCGCAAACGTGGTCGCCAAGCGCCACGGAATGCTTTTTCAACATACTGATAAAACAGACATTCGAGTTTGGCATGCTTCGTGCTACAGGAGTGTAATCGGCGAACGGTGCGCCGCCCGTCTTCGACCCTTCAACTTGCGGAGGAGGTTGGAAATGAGAAAACTGTTCCTGACCCCTTCCCTGGCCCTTGCCCTTGTTGATCGTGGCAACGCCCAACCTTCATGCCGCCACTCACGGCTCCTATATTGACTGCATCCACGGTTGTCCCGACCTGATCGTCTGCAAGAACCCCAAATGTCGACATTGGACCTTTTCAGTGACATCATCATCCTTAGGAGGAAAAGATGAAAAAAGCAGCCCTGGTAGTTATCCTTCTTGGTTTTGGAGCAGGAATCTTCCTGACGGATTTGTATCATGACCAGACACGTGCATACAGGTTCCAGGATTCTGGTTTGCAGGCACTTTTCGAGATCTTCCAGCCGCGTGAATCCCATGCCCAGGCAGCACCGCCTCCGTGTGAATACTCGCTATGGGACGCCTATAACATGTGCCGGGCCTCGTGCGATGGATGGTACGACGTCGGCATGGAGCGGGAATCATGCAAGTCCGGATGCATGTGGATGTGGCAGAATGTCAGAAACGGCAACCATCCATCCAATTGCCACTATCGAGACTGATTTTTCGCCATCGTTATTTTGAAGTCCGCTCCAGTCGGCAAGGCACTTTGGAGCTTTGAATATTCGGATTTGTTTCGGGTTTTGGCCAAGCGACCGGACAGTCTGAAGTTATTGGGGATGCCCGGTTGGAGCAAGATAATGTCCTCCTTCAAAAATGTCGGCCTGTGGGCAGCGCTGCTCCCTGCCTCCGCCGTCTTGGCCGTGGGGTTGCAGTGGGCGTCGTTTCCAGCGGCCACCTTGCTCGGCCCGCTTCTGGCCGGGGTGGTCTTCGCCTTGGGCGGGGCGGATCTGAAGCTGTCTCGCTGGGCCTTTGCCGGGGCCCAGTCCGTGGTGGGGTGCATGGTGGCGATGAGCATGACCCCGGCCGTGCTGGCCACCCTGGCTCTCAACTGGCCGGCAATTTTGCTGGCCATTTTTCAGGTCATCGTGTTCGGGGCCGTGGTGGGGCTTGGGTTGATGCGCTTCGGCACTTTGCCGGGAACCACCGCGGCCTGGGGCACCTCGCCGGGTGGGGCCGCGGCCATGACCGCCATGGCCGAATCCTACGGCGCGGACATCCGCATGGTGGCCTTCATGCAGTACCTGCGGATCTTCGTGGTGGTGCTCACGGCATCTTCCGTCGCGCACCTCCTGCTGGGCGGACAGGCCGCGGATCACCCCGCGCCGGGCTGGTCGCCCGGCCTTGATGCGCCGTTGATTCCCCTGGCGCAGACTCTGGCCCTGGTGATCGCGGGCGTGGTCCTTGGTCGTTGGGCGGGCATCCCGGGCGGAGCGCTGCTGCTGCCCATGGCGGCCGGAGCCGTGCTCAACTCCCTGGGGCTGATGCACATCACCCTGCCGCCCTGGCTGCTCTGGAGCGCCTACGCCTCCCTGGGCTGGTACATCGGCCTGCGCTTCACGCCCCGGACCCTGCGCTACGCCCTGCGGGCCCTGCCCCAGATCCTGCTGGCCATCGTCGTTTTGATGGCCCTGTGCGGCGTCGCTGCCTGGACCCTGACCGTCTGGGCCGGCGTGGACCCGCTGAGCGCCTACTTGGCCACCAGCCCCGGCGGCCTGGACATCGTGGCGATCATCGCCGCGGACAGCGGCTGCGACGTGGCCTTCGTGCTCTCCCTGCAAACCCTGCGTCTGTTCGCCGTGGTGCTCACCGGCCCGCTGATTGCCCGGCTGATTTGCCGGGTCAGCTGACAGCCCCTTGAAAAACTCCCAATTGCTGCGTCGCCGCGAAAAGTTCAAACTCTCACGTATGAATAAATACGCTTCGATTTTGATTCGATTGCCAGGACGGCAAATCGAAAATGTGGCGAAGCCACAGCCCGTGAGGGCCGGACACAGGACGTGTCCGGTAGCTTTTCTTGCTCCTTGCACTTGGGGTTTTTGAACGGTCTGTCGAGTTCGGACTTTTCCAACACTCAGCTAAAGCACTGCACGAAATATGCGGGATGACGGCGCATGATGCGCTTGACAATCAAACCGATGTCATGAAATTCTGACCTGAATTCAGGTCAACCAGAATGGAGGTCCGAATCATGGAAATCCTTTCCCTCTCTGAGGCGAAAATGAAGTTCAGCCATCTCGTGGACAGGGTCAACGCCACGGGCCAGGAAGTCGTCATCACAAAAAATGGGCGACCAGCCGCGGTTTTGGTCAGCCCTGACGAGTTTTCAAGCTGGTCGGAAACCTTGCTCATCCAGGCCGATCCCCGGCTTTTGGAGGAAATTGCCTCTGGAATGCGGGATATGAAGGAAAACAAGGCCGGCCTGTACACCATTGACGAACTTTTCGCCGAATGAGCCGAAGTCCTTTGTATCGACTGCGCGTCTCGGACGATCTGGCTGTACTGATTCGCGGTCTGCATCCTGAGCTGAAACGAAAAGTCCGCGAGGCGCTTGCGCTGATCGTGGAGAATCCGACACTGGGGAAGCCCTTGAAGCGGGAACTGGAGGGCCTGCGAAGTTTTCGCGTCAGCAGATTCCGGATCATCTACAGCCTGACGGAAAAGAGAGAAATCCAGATCATTGCCATCGGCCCCCGTGACCGGATTTATGAGGAAACGGCGCGCATTGAGAAGAGAGAATGAGATTCCTGGGGGGATGCTTCGAGAATTCAGTGTTCCAGGTCACGTCGATGAGAATCGTATATCGTGGCTGCCCTCTTCATCTCCGTCCCCACGTACTCCGCCAGCTCCTGGGCAAAATCCGAGTGCAGACGCAGCAGATTCATGTCCAGTGGAGCGGCCGGACGGCTGAGCCGCAGCATGTCGCCGTCCTCCGCCGCATGAGGCCAGACCCCGGCGAAGAAGAAACCCTCGGCCTCGGCCAATTCGCAAAGCAAGGCCGTGGCTCGCTGGGCCAGAGGCAGATCGATATGCACCACCTCGGCCCCGGCGATGTCCAGAAGGTCCGTGCCCGCTCGCAAAATTTCCGGCCATTGCCGCGCATCGGCGGTCGAGACCCGGACCACGCCTTTCAACAGGCCGCGATCAAAGGACACCGTATAGACGCCGCTGGGCTTTTCCCCCGAATCCTGGTCGGCTTCCACCGCGTCCTTGGCTGGGGCCGGGGCCGGGATCAAAGGTCGCTCCAGGTTTTCGTAGATGCGCTCCGTGATGCGCCGATGCCGTTCCGGGACAAAAGCCAAGGCTGGGGCCAAGGCCGGAGCAAGGACCGAAGGCGTATCAGCCAAATACATAAAGCAGTGCAAATAGGATTCCCGATGACCGGGGCCGTCTTCCAGGCCCATGGCCTTGAACTGACGCGGAGGGCAGGCCGCGAGGTCCAGACCGCAGGGCCGTCCGCCCATGTTGATGACGTTGCGTTGGCTGACGGGATGACTGGTGACCGGATTGAGGGAAAGGCCGAACAGGCCCATCTCGCGGGCCCGGTTCGAGAGGGCGGAGAAGAACTGCTTCATCAGGCCGCGACCCCGGTACGCCGGAGAGACCACCAGCAGGGCCATCTCGGCCATGGGCACGGGCTCGGGTCGCAACAGCCCGGCATGGCCGACCACTTCGCCGTCACTGGTTACGGCCACGTAGCTGGCGAGGACGCCCCGGGCGACCAGATCCAGAAGCCCCTCGGGCCTGTAGAAGGCCTCGTTCTTGTAGGAGTACCCGTAGGTCAGCCAGAACAGCCGGGCCACATCCAGGGCCTCCTCGGGCTGGAGCGGGCGGATTTCAATGGAATGTCCATTGGCCTCCGAGACCTCCGGGGTTCGCGCTCCATGGGATGCCCCCGAACTCTGGGATGTCCGGGATCGCCCGGCAGCGTGATCCGCGTGGGCCTCTGTATCGAGGTGCACCGCGGGCTGGGCGATGAAGGTGTCGCTCCCGCCTCCCGGCCTATCGTCCCGGGGCAGCTGTTTGACCAGGCACAAGGCCTTGCCCTGGCGACCGCGATTCACCCACCGGACCTCGTCCACCGCATGATGGATGAGCTTCAGTCCCAGGCCGGCAGTTTCGCTTTCCGCCTGCCTGGGTTGGCGATGGAGCAATGCCGGGTCAAAAGGCAGGCCTTCATCGATGAACTCCAGGCGCAGCTCGCCTTCCAGCAGTTCGCCGTTTACGAGCATGTCCCCCGGGGTTCCGTCCGGATAGGCATGGGCGCAGATGTTCTGAAAGGCCTCTTCAGTCGCCAGTTCCAGAGCCAGGACGTCCTTGGCCGGAAAGCCCGCAATGCGCGCCACGTCGCGGACATGGCCCTGCACAAGAACAAGAAAACGTACCTCCGCCGGAACTCTGAGCTGCGTGTGCGGTGTCGTGCGCATGGTTGGATCTGCTACGAGGGCAAGTGTTGAAGGTCATGGTTGGATTTGTGGTGATCCCGTTGCCGGGAGCAAATTTGTTATCTGTAAAAAAGCAATAATCCAAGAATGATAGACGCCTTGGTGTTCAAGGTGTGTCTCCAGAGTGGGCCAGTATCAGTCGAAATCGAAATCGCTATCGAAATCGGAAATATATCAGAAATCGATTTCGATCACGATCACGATTTCGATTTCGATACCGATCCGGATAGCGCCCGAGGATCGAGAACAAAGACCGGACTGGCGGGCGATCCAGATTGCGGATATATCCGCGGCGCGACTATGACAAGAACCTTCACCACGGCGCCCAGGGCAATTTTGTTCCCGGCGCTTACATTCCATCGGATCGGCATCGAATTCGTGATCCAGATTGGTTTGTGCGTATCCTTGGCCCTACTGGGAAAACTTGGCTCAGCAGAGTAAAATCATGCCGGGAAACCGGCGAAGAACAGGAGAAACAACCATGGCCCCCAAGAGCTTTCCATCAGGCAGAGGAATGAAGTTCACCCTTGTTTTTGCAATGCTCCTTTTTCTGGCTGCCTGTGGCGGCGGGTCATCGGATGGTTCAGGGGGCGGTTCAGGCGGCGGCGATCCCCAGGCCGCGTATCAGCGGGCCGTGGCGGACGCCATGGTGGCCGAGCCCGCGGAGATCGTGACCTCGCTGACCCCCATCGTCGGGTACAATACCGACCTGATCTGGGAAGGGGAGCCGGGTGCGTCGCGGGTGCTGATGGTTTCCTGGGTGGACGGCGACTACTACGACGATTCCGTGGGGCGGGAGTACACCCTTCCTGGCTGGCTGCGGCTCTGGGTGACGGCGGTGCCGGAAATCCAGGCTTTTTTCGCGCCCAGGCCCTCTTCCAGCGAGACGATCCTGAAACGCAGGGTCGAACAGCTCCTGGGCATGCCTCCGGACACGGAGAACATCAAGTTCGTCGAGGTCTGGGTCAACCCCAACGACCTGGTCCGCCCCTGCCCGGATCCGGAGATCACGGACACGGTTTGCGAACTGGACTTCCCTCCAGCTCGCTTCCAGGAACTGTCCTCGGAATACCGGCAATGGTTCGAGGCCAATCGGGCTTCCAGCTATGGTGGAAGCCCGCCTTATCCCTGGACCCGTCTGGGTTATACCTGCGACTGGTATCACGGACGGGGCTGCGACATCGGACTCAGCGAGTTCGTGATCTGGCCGGGTTCCACCGTGGGCGTCCGGTCGGTCCGAACCACCGTGGATTATCTGAATTGATGTTTTTTTGCACTAGTGTCCCAACGTTTAATCAAAGAAACTCAACTGGTTAGTGTTTGACCGAACTTCGTTTTCGTAGCTGTAATTTCCAACTATCTGTAATAATGGATTTCGTTCAAAGATGTTCACGCTTAAAA
>NZ_PZKN01000035.1 GCF_003046795.1 Desulfonatronum sp. SC1
GGGGGGGAGAGATATGGCTGTTGCTGAATTACCCTTTGTGGGTTGGGTGGCGCGGGCATCCTACCTGCGTGGACAGGCAAGATGCCTGTCCACGCTATTTTGACACCAACCGCCCATGCAAGGGACAAAAAAGCATGGGTGATGGAATAAGGTAAATAGAGACCCAGCTAACTCCCTTATTTCAAGGAACGGGGGACCAGATACGCGGAGTTCCCGCTGATCCGGGCCAACAGGGCCAGAACGCCGAAGAGCAGGGCCGCCGCCAGGTGGGACCAACCGATGAGCATCACGGCTTCCGGGGAAAAGGACCATTCGGGCAGGTTCTTGAGCACCCGGAAAAAGCCCGTTCCGATCAGGGCGGCCACGGTCGCGACGCGCAGCCAGCCCCAGAGAGTAATCCGGTATTTCCGGGAATGAATCCGCAGGTGGATCACGGCCCAATAGGCGACCAGGGCCAGAAAAACCCCGGCCGCGACGTAGTGCAGGACGTGCTGGACAAAAAAGTCCGCGGTCCAGGCCAAGCCGGGAATGTCGGCGACATAGTACCGTTTGAACAGAGGCATCTGGCCCAGCCCGGAAATGGCCAATACGAACACGCTGACCGCGAAAAGCCGTGTCTGCCAGAGGGATACGGGAGATTTCGGGCTATTCATGGTCGACCTCCTTCCGGGTCATGGCCCGTGCGCCGGTCAGCAGCCCGGCGGCAATGCCCGCCAAAGGCGCCGCGACCAGGGCCCAGGTCAGATTTTCCGCCTTGGCCATCACGTCCGGGACCGGCTTGAGATGTGGCCGGCCCGGGCCGGTCTGGATCGTGCCATTCAGCACCTCAAAGGGCACCGGGGAAACATAGAAGGTGTTCGTCCCGCCGTTCTCTTCAGCCCCGTACACGTACCCATCCATGTCCGCGGCCAGCTTACGGGCCAGGTCCAACATTTCGGAACGCGGTCCGATGTGCTGAATATGCATGGGGCAGATCTCGATGCACGCCGGTTCGTGTCCTTGGGCCACCCGCTGGTAACAGCGGTCGCACTTGTACATCACCCCGTTCCCGGCGAACCTGGGCATCAGGTCCAGATACAACCCCACGCCGGTCTGGCGCTGCGGAATCTCCCAGGGGCAGACGTCACGGCACTTGCCCCCGCCCAGGCAGATTTTTTCGTTGATCCGTACAATCCCGTCGGATTGGCGAAAGGCCGCGCCCCAGGGGCAAAGATTGGCGCAGGGCGGGTTTTGGCAATGCAGGCATCGTCTGGGGACGTGCAGCTCGAAAGGCTTGCCGTTCCACTCCCCGGCGGCGGTTTGGATATACAGCCAGTTAAACGGGGTCAGCCGGTCGTCCGTGAACCGCCGCTCTGTCCAGTCCTCAGCCTGCACCCGCTTGGGAAACATCTCCGGAAACGGCTTCTCCGGTTTGGGATGCTTGAACCCGTTGACCTCCCGGCAGGCCTCCACGCAGGCCCCGCAACCGATGCACTGGCTGATGTCCAGGACCGTTGCCAACTCCTCCGGGCGACCGGCTGCCTCGACGGAGCCTACGTTCATGGGCATAACCGCCGCCGCGCCGGCCACTCCCGCGGCTTTCAGGAAATTTCGCCTGGAAAGGGTACTAGGGCGCGTCACCGCGCCATCTTTGGCATCGTGCATGAGAGACCTCCCGGTCGCTATTTTTTCACGGAATCGGACCTTGTTTGTCTCACTGTTAAAGCATGAAGCATGCCATACGATTGCCATCCATCATTCCATTAAAATGATAAGAATAAATACACGGCCTGTCCTGTTGAAAAAACAACCTTTCCCGACTTGTTTACATATGATTAATCAGTCGTGAGCAGGCTGGCGAAACAAAGCCTCCTTGGTTCGGGAAAAACTCGGTATGGCGCAATGTTGTAATCGTTGCCAACAACCAGATAATCAAAACCGCATTTCTCATCTCTTCGTTAAACTTTCCGGATGAAAATCCACTGGCGTCATTTCCGCTCTATCGTGCTCCCCAGTCCATCCCCCGCCCAGAGCCTTGAACAGGGTAGCCGTGGCGCTGAACACGTCTCTGACGGCATTGTTCAGGTTCTGTTCCGCGGCCAACCGCGTCCGGTGGGCGTCGAGAAACTCGATGAAACGCACCAGACCCTGACGATAGCGGATGTCCGCCAGTTCCTCGGCCCGTCGGGCGATAGCCAGTTGCCGATCAACGGTGTTCATGTACTCACGGGAGCTTTGATAAAAAACCAGGGCGTCCCGTACCTCGTTGAAGGCTTGGCTCACCGTTGCCGTATAGTCAATTTCCGCCTGCGCGAACTGCGCTTCGGCGGATTCCACCCGGGCCTTGTTGCGTCCGAAATCCAGCAATGGGCCAGCCGCTCCAACGCCCAGGCTCCAAGTTCTGGCCGAAGAAGTAAACAGATCGCCCGCCTCCACGGACGTCCCGCCTAGGAGGGCAGCCAAGTTCAGCTTGGGCAACCGTTCTGCCTGGGTGATTCCGATCCGGGCCGAAGCGGCCCGCAGGGCCTCTTCCACGGCCCGGATGTCCGGTCGGCGGAATAGCAGTTCCGAAGGCAGCATCAGGGGCATGACGCCGGGATCACGAATATCCGCAAGGACCCGCGTGCCCATGTCCGGCTCAGCCATCAGCCCAGCCGGACTCAGGCCCGTGAGGATGCCCAAGGCCCCCTCCAACATCCGGACCTGTCTGTGTTGAAGGGGCAGCATCGCCCTGGTCGCCTCCAATTCGGACTCGGCTTGGCGCAGGACCAGTTCGTCGACCTGACCATGCTTGAACCGGATCGCCTCCAATCGATACATTTCCTCGAGGATGCCCAATGCCTGCCGGGTAACCTCCAGTTCCCGGCGAGCCGCCTGCAGGCTGAAATACGTACTCACCACTTCGGCGATCACGGCCAGACGCACGGCCTCATGGGCGTACACACTCCCCTGCAGCAAGGCCTCGGAGGCCTCGCGCTCCCGGGCTAGTCGGCCCCAAATGTCCACCTCGTAGCTAAGCACGCCGGCCAGGGAAAACAGGTTTCCGACCGGCCCACGGTCCTGGGACAGGCCCGCGGCCTGACCGGATGCCTGCTGGCGGACTGCGTCGGCCTGGATCCCCACCGTGGGGAATTGATCGGCCGTGCTGTAGCCCAGGCGAGCCCGGGCTTCCCGCACGCGGGCCGCCTGCATTCGCACGTCCGGATTATCCTGAACGGCACGGGCCACCAGTTTGTCCAGGGTTGAGTCATCGAAGCGCTTCCACCAATCCTGCCAATCCTCGGCGCCCTCGCCTCGCAACGCGGTGTTCTCCGGCCATACCTCGGGCAGCGGCATGGCCGGGCGGCGATAGTCCGGCCCCAGGGCGCATCCCGCCAGCGGCAACACAGCGAAAACCAGCAGAACTGCTACCATATGGAAGAGAAAAAAACATCGCCTATACATTGCTGACCTCTTTTTTCGGGCACAACATTTTTCGATTATGGAACCAGAAGGAAGAGTCGTCCATCAGCTTGTAGAACACCGGGACGAAGAGCAGGGCCAGGGAGCTGGCCAGGATCATCCCGCCCACCACCACGGTCCCGATCTCCTGGCGGCTGTTTGCTCCGGCCCCCGTGGCGAAGACCAGAGGCATGGAGCCGATGATGAAGGTCAGGGCGGTCATCATGATCGCCCGGAAACGCTGCCGGGCCGCGGCCAGGGCCGCGTCGAGAGCGCACAGGCCTTCGCGTTCCCGGTTCTGGGCCGCGAACTCCACGATGAGAATGGCGTTTTTGGCTGCCAGCCCGATGAGCACCAACAACCCGATCTGGAAGTAGATGTCGTTGGGAAAGCCGCGCCACAGCCCGGACAGGGCCGCGCCGAGCACGCCGAAGGGCACGGCCGAGGCCACGGCAAAGGGCAGGGACCAGCGCTCGTACTGGGCGGCCAGGATCAGAAAGACCATCAGCAATCCCAGCCCGAAGGCCAGCCCCCCGGCCCCGGCCGCGGCGTCCAGCTGATAGGCCTCGCCCACCCAGCCGATGCGCGCCGACAGGCCCAGAATTTCCGCCCCCGCGTCCTCAATGGCCTGCTTGGCCTGGCCCGTGGTGTAGCCCGGGGCCGGATCGGCGAAGAACTTGGCCGCGCTGTTGACGTTGAAGCGGTTGATGACGTCCGGTCCCGGTCGGCGCTCCAGGGTGACCAGGGCGCTCAAAGGCAGCATCTCGCCGTGCTCCGAGCGGACGAAGACCCGGTTCAGATCCTCGGGGCGGCTTCGGAACTCGCCTTCGGACTGCATGTTCACCTGCCAATTGCGCCCGGCCAGGGTGAAGTCGTTGACGTACAGGGAGCCGAAGGTGCTCTGCATGGCCTCGAAGATCTGATTGATGGACACTCCCGCGGCCCGGGCTTTTTCCCGGTCCACTTCGGCGTGGTAGCGAGGAATGGTGGTGCTCAGGGTGACCCGGGCGTTGATCACTTCCGGGCGGGCATTGATCGCGGCGATGAAGCGTCCGGCCAGGGACTCGATTTCCCGGGGCGAGGAACCGTCGCGGACCTCCAGGTAGCCCTGCACGCCCCCGGTCAGGGACAAGCCCTGGATGGGCGGCGGGGTGAAGGCCAGCACGTTGGCTTCCTGAACACCCATGCCCATGCCCATGATCCGCCCGGCCAGGGACATGGCGTCCTGGCCCGGGGCTTGGCGGTCCTTCCAGTCGGTCAGATTGGCGAAGCCCAGGCCGACGTTGGTGCGCAGGGCTCCGTCAAAAATGTCGAATCCGGCCACGGTGGTGAACTCCTGGACCTCCTCCAGGCTGGTGAGCATGTCCGTGATGGTCTCGCGCGCGGCCTCGGTGCGCGGCAGGGCCGCGCCTTGGGGCAGTTGATAGACGACCAGGGCCACGCCCTGGTCCTCCTGAGGGACCAGGCCGGAGGGCAAACGCGAGACCGCGTACACCGTCCCGGCGGTCACGGCCAGAAAGAGCAGCATGCTGATCACGGAGTGGCGCAGCATTTTCTCCACGACCCAGGCGAACACGGAGGTGAGCTTGTCGAACAGATAGTTGAACAGGGCGAAGGGCCCGGAGGTTTTCCGAGGCTTGCGGTCCAGCAACAGGGCGCACATGGCCGGAGTCAGGGTCAAGGCCACCACGCCGGAGACTACCACGGAGACGGAGATGGTCACCGCGAACTGACGGTAGAGTTCGCCGGTCATTCCGCCCAGAAACGCCACGGGCACGAAGACCGCCACCAGGACCAGGGTAGAGGAGACCACGGCCCCGGAGACCTGTTTCATGGTCTCGACGGCCGCTTCCCGGGCGCGCAGACCCTGCTCGCGCATCAGGCGATCCACATTTTCCAGGACGATGATCGCGTTGTCCACCACGATGCCGATGGACAGCACCAGGCCGAACAGGGTCAGCAGATTCACGGAAAAGCCCAGGAGCAGCATTCCGGCGAAGGTGCCCACCAGGGAGACGGGGATGGCCGCTGCCGGGATCAGCGTGGCCCGGAAGCGTTGTAGGAAGACGAAGGTGACCAACACTACCAGGACCACGGCGATGAACAGGGTGATCATCACCTCGCGGATGGAAATCTCCACGAATTCCGTGGTGTCGTAGGCCACGGTGTAGGCCACGCCGGGGGGGAAGTGCCGGGAGAGTTCCTCCAGGGTATCGTGGACCCGGGAGGCTGTATCCAGGGCGTTGGCGCCGGGTTGGAGATAGACCCCGAGGGGCACGGCGGATTGACCATTGTACGAGGCGGAAAACGCATAGCTCTGCGAACCCAGCTCGGCCCGGGCCACGTCGCCCAGGCGCAACACGGCCCCGTCCTCGGAGGAGCGCAGGATGATTTCCTCGAATTCCCGGGTGTCGGCCAACTGCCCTCGGGTGGTCACGGCAAAGGTGAAGGCCTGGTCCGCCGAGGAAGGCGCGGCGCCCAACTGCCCGGCGGCGAACAGGGCGTTCTGTTCCCGGACCGCGGCGGCCACGTCCGACGGAGTCAGGTCGTACTGGGCCAGCTTGTCCGGGTTCAGCCAGATGCGCATGGAATAGTCCTGGGCTCCGAACAGAGACGCATCGCCCACCCCGGGCAACCGGACCAGCTCGTCCAGGACGTTGAGCAGGGCATAGTTGCTGATGAACAGCGTGCTCTGGCTGTCGTCGGGCGAATAGAGCACCGGGACCATCAGGATGTTCGTGGAACGGGCCTCCACGCGTACTCCCAGGTCCCTGACCCGCTGGGGCAGCCGGGAGGCGGCCGCCTGGACCCGGTTGTTCACATTGATGGCCGCCTGGTCCGGGTCCGTGCCCATTTCAAAGGAGACCGTGATCTGCAGCATGCCGGAATCCGTGGCGCTGGACTCCATGTAGATCATGTCGTCCACGCCGTTGATTTCCTGCTCCAGAGGCGCGGCCACGGCCGCGGCGATGACCTCGGAACTGGCCCCGGGATACATGGCCGAAACCACGATCTGCGGCGGGACGACGTCCGGATACTGCTCCACGGGCAACACGCGCAGGGCCGCGGCCCCGGCCATGACGATGATGATGGAAATGACCGAGGCGAAGATCGGCCGGTCGATAAAAAACCGAAACATCTAGTTTTCCTCCAGCTTCGGATTCTCCCTGGGAATTTGGTCGTTGCTCACTTGGTCGCTCACGTGATCACCCTTGGGGGCGTCCTCCATGGCATCGTCATGGACGGTCTCCACGACGTTCACGGGCATGCCGTCGCGCAGGGCCGCCTGGCCGTTGATCACGACTTGGTCGCCGCTCTTCAGCCCCTCCAGAATGATCTGCCGACCATCGGTCACGGGTCCCAGGCGGACCGGCCTGAGCCGAGCCGTGTTCTCGTCGTCCACGACGAACAGGTGCGTTGTTTCCCGCCCCTGCCCCACCGCGGCCTCCGGCACCGTGAACACCTCCTCCAGAAGCCGCAAGACGACCTGAATCCGGACGAATTGCCCGGGGATCAGCGTCAGGTCCGGATTGGGGAAAACGGCCCGGGCCGTAACCGTGCCGGTCCGGGGGTCGATGACGCTCGCGGTGAAGTCGATGTCCCCCTGGCGAGGATGTTCCAGGCCTCCCGGCAACAGCAGCTTTGCGCGCCGGGAGCGCTCGTCGACGCCGCGCATCGCGGCGTCGACTTCCGGCATGGCGAACCGGACATGCACCGGATCCTGTTGGGTGATGGTGGCCAGAAGCCCGGCCCATTCGATCAAATTGCCCTCGGAGAGGCTCTCCATGCCGGTCACCCCGGCTACGGGAGCGCGGACTTCCGTGTAGCCGAGGCTGCGCCGGGCGTCGGCCACGACCACTTCGGCCTGGGCGTGACGGGCCTGAGCCCGTTCCAGGTCGGTCAGAGCCTTGTCCTTTTCCAGTTCGCTTACCGCGGCTTCGGCGAACAAATTGGAGTATCTGGCCCATTCCCGCTGGGCATGGTTCAGACTGGCCCGGGCGTCGGCCAAATCGGCCTCGGCCCGAAGCAGGGCGATCTCGTAGCGTTCCGGATCGATGCGAAACAGCAGCTCATCCTTATTGACGGACCGCCCTTCCTCGAACAGCCGTTCCCGGAGGATCCCCTCCACCCTGGAGCGCACTTGAACCTGACGCGAGCCGTGAACCCTGGCCGGATACTCCCGAACCACTTCCACGTCCCGCGTCTGCACGGTCAAAACGGTCACCGGCGGAGGAGGAGGCGCGGGACGCTCCTGGGACTCCGAGGGCCCGCCGCACGCCGCCAGTCCCAGAACAAGCAGCAAAACGACCATCATTGCCGCGCCACGCCGTACCCAAAAATCTATCCTTCGCATCCAACCCTCCATATCTTCACATCATCCCCATTCTGCTTTCCATTCAACACAATCAGCCAGTGCATGCTCGAAATCGAGATCATTCCGACCTCCTGACTCCTGACTTCTGACTTCTGACTCCTGACTTCTGTTTTTTCACACTCTCGACCATCGAGTATGCGACACCCAGCCGAAGCGCGAAAAAAAGTCCGCGATCCGGACGCCTTCCGTGGACAAATCCTGCATGCCCGGTTCCTGGTCCTGATAGAGCAAAATGACGATGTCGCCCTCCCGCTCCGGACACGTCCAGACATCTATACAGTTTACGGCCCCGTCGCCGGAAAGATACAACTCCTCGGCGCTTTCTTTCGCCCTCGCTCCATCTTCGCGACTGAGGGGGCAGACGTAGATAACTTCCATTCGTTGCATGGCATCGCCTTGGCGCGGCCTGTTGCGCCGCGGTCGGAATTCGGGTTCGGTCAGATCATTGTCCGGAAAAACGACGCGTCGTTCTTCATGATGAACCGAACGGCGTCCATATCCTTTTCCGAAGTCGCGAAGGCGTTCAACTCCTTCAGGGTGTCGAAAAGCTGGGCCCTTCTGAGATAACGCAGACCAAGAAAGGAATACTCGCGAGACAAGACGTACCTCCCCTCCCGCGTCAGATAGAGCACGAATTTGACCTTCTCCAATCCCAGAGCGAAAATGACCCTGCCCTGAAACACAAGATCGGCCTTGCCTGTCTGCTTGACCCTGAACTCCTGCATTTCCCCGCCTCCGGACAAAACGTTCGAAGTAGCGTTTGTTTTGACGCCAGGAGTATTCATTTGTCATGCCATAATGGATAGCCATTAATTTCAGCGTAGTGAGACGCCGTGCTGATGTTTTACGTCATATTTGACAAGAAATGGCCAGCCAAATATGACGCTTTAACGCAATCCGCCAAATATAACACAACCGAGGCACATCTGGACGAAAACATTTTTTTCCGGGAAGCGACGCTGCGGATCTGCAGCAGTTTGAATCCGAGACGGGCCATGGAGCGGACCCTGGAGTACATTCGGGAGTTTGTTCCGGCGGATGGTTTGTTCGTCGGCCTGTTCGAGCCGGACCTGAACATTGGGCGGACCATCGTCCGCATTGTCCCCAACGATTGGCCCAAGGTCCCGGAACCCTTGCCCATTCCTGACGATTCTCTGGCATATATGCATCAAAAATGGCAGTCAGAGCCCACATTCCGTATTATCAACGACTGGCGCGAGGCTGAACCGGAAATACAGCCGCTGCTGAAGATGACATGGCCTGAAAACACCTCTCTACTTATCACCGACCTGGCTTTGGAATCCAAGCGCATCGGCGTTCTTCTGCTGGGGGCCGAGGGCCGCGACCGCTATACGGACCGGCATGCCCGGCTGATGAACAACCTCAACGAACCATTCGCCGTGGCCCTGGCCAACGCCCTGCAATATCAGGAGGTGGTTCGGCTCAAGGAAATGCTTGAGGACGACAACCAGTATCTGTTCAACGAGCTGCGCGGCATTTCCTCCAGCGACACCATCGTCGGCGCGGATCTGGGACTTCGGGAAGTGATGCGGTTGGTCCGGCAGGTCGGGCCACTGGAGAGTCCGGTGTTGCTTTTGGGGGAGACCGGCACGGGCAAGGAACTCTTGGCCAACGCTTTGCACCGGGCTTCTCCCCGGCGCAATGGCCCGTTCGTCAAGGTCAACTGCGGCGGTTTGCCGGAAAGTCTGTTGGACAGCGAGCTGTTCGGCCATGAAAAAGGGGCGTTCACCGGCGCCATCGCCCTGAAGCGTGGCCGGTTCGAGCGCGCCCACGGCGGCACGATTTTTTTGGATGAGATCGGCGAGCTGACGCCGGGCGCCCAGGTCAAGCTCTTGCGGGTCTTACAGCAGAAGGAAATCGAACGGGTCGGCGGTACGCGGACCATTCCGGTGGACGTCCGGATTATCAGCGCCACGCACCGCAATCTGGAGCAGATGGTCCGGGAGGGGACGTTTCGCGAGGACCTCTGGTTCCGGCTGAACGTCTTCCCGATCATGATCCCGCCCCTGCGGCACCGCCCTCAGGATATTCCGGCCCTTCTGGACCATCTGCTGACCAGGAAGACCCGGGAGATGAAGATCACCCGCAAGGTCCGCCCGGCCCCAGGGGCGCTGGACCTGCTTAAACAGCATCCGTGGCCCGGCAACGTCCGGGAACTGCAGAATCTGGTGGAGCGCTCCCTGATCCAAAGCCAGAGCCAGAGCCAGAACCAACGCCTGAATCAGGCAACCTCGACTGATGCGGTCCTGACCTTGGAACTGCATCCCGGCGGCCCGGCACCAACAGCGACACCGTCGCCGTCCTTGGCAGAAGACGTGCTCCCCTTCGACCGGGCCGTGGCCCGGCTGATCATCACGGCCCTGGAACGCACGGAAGGCAAGGTCATCGGTCCCGGCGGCGCCGCGGAATTGCTGGGCCTTAACCCCAGCACCCTGCGGGGTAAAATGCGCAAACTGGGGATCAGCGCATCCCGAAGCCGGAAGAAGTCCCAGGGCGTTGCCCCGGGCTGACTATTTCGCCCTTTCAGGGCTTGCCCGCAGCCCAACGGAGCGGCATTCGATAGCCCAGGGCAACGCCCTGGGATGGAGATGGTGCAACAAGAACAGCCCTGAAAGGGCGACCCTCTTTTACCCCTTGACCCAGCCCACCAGAACGACTTCCGCCTTGCGGCCGCTCACCAAGGCACCCTCATCAAGGCGTCTCAGTTCCATCCTCCGTGGGCCCGGTCGGCTCTGGCTGAGCTTCGCGTCGCCCACCCCGGAGCCGATCCAGCATCCCGATCACCATGGCATAGAGAAAGGGCACGAAGACCACGCCCAGGAAGGTGGCCGCGATCATGCCGGCGAAGACCGAGGTGCCCAGGGCGTGGCGGGCCGAGGCTCCGGCACCGGTGGCGATCACCATGGGCAGAACCCCGAGGATAAAGGCCAGGGAGGTCATCAGGATCGGGCGGAAACGCATCCTGGAGGCCTCCAGCGTGGCGTCGAACAGGCTCAGGCCCCGTTCATAGGCCGCCTTGGCGTATTCCACGATAAGCACGGCGTTCTTGGCCGCCAGACCGATGAGCATGACCAGGCCGATCTGGGCGTAAACGTTGTTGTCCAGTCCGCGCAGCCATTGCCCGCTATAGGCTCCGAAGACCCCCAGGGGCAGGGCGAAGAGCACGGCAAAGGGAATGGCCCAACTTTCGTACAATGCGGCCAGACAGAGAAAGACCATCAGCAAGGCCAGGGCGAAGACCGGGCCGTACTTGTCGGCGGACTCCTTTTCCTGCAGGGCCAGCCCTGCCCATTCATAGCCAAAGCCCGGGGGCAGAGATTGTTCCGCGGTTTGCTCCATGGCCGTGATGAGCTGCCCGCTGCTGAACCCCGGCGCCGCCGCGGCGGTTACGCTCACGGCGGGATAGACGTTGTACCTGGCGATATATTCCGGACCGGAGGCGTCCGTGACCGTGACCAGGGTAGACAGGGGAACCATGTTGCCCTGGTTGTTGCGCACGTAGAAGTTCACGATGTTCTCGGGCCTGGCCCGGAACTCCGGCTTGGCCTGGAGCATGACCCGGTAGGTTCTTCCGAACATGTTCAGGTCGTTGATGTACAGCCCGCCGAGAAAGGCTTGCAGCGCCGAATAGACCTGGTTCAGGGGCACGCCCATGGCCTTGGCCTTGTCCCGGTCCACTTCCAACAGCAGGTGCGGTACGCTGGAGGAAAAGGAGGTGAACGGGCTGGCCACCTCGGGACGCTGGCCGGCCGCGGCGATGAATTCGTTGGCCACTCGGGCCAACTCTTGGACTCCCGCCCCGGCCCGGTCCTGGATTTGAATCTCCACTCCGCCCGTGGATCCCAGCCCAGGAATGGGCGGAGGAGAAAAGGCGAAGGCCAGACCGTCGTCGATGGTCCAAAAGTATCGGCTGGCCTTGGCCAGAATGGCGTCCAGGCTCAGGTCAGGGGTTTGCCGCTCGTCCCAGGGATCCAGGATCACGAACAGGGTCGCGGCGTAGGAGGTTATGCCCGCGCCCAGGATGTTGAACCCGCCCAGGGTGATGTAGGCGTCCACGCCCTCGGCCTGGTCCAGGTAGGCCTCGATCTTGCGCACCGCGATGTCCGTACGCTCCAGGGAGGCAGCCGGAGGCAGTTGGAGGCTGACCAGGAAATAGCCCATGTCTTCCGGGGGGACGAATCCGGTGGGCAGGACGCGCAGCAGACCGTAGGACGAGCCGAAGATGGCGATCAGCACGCACAAGGTCAGGGCCCAGCCGCGGATGGACGCCCGGACTGTGGCCACATAGCCCCGGGTAAAGGCCTCGAAAAAGCGGTTGAACCAGCTGAAGAACCATCCCAGGGGGCCGCGCATGGGTTTGGAGGGCCGCAGCAGGAGCACGGCCAGGGCCGGGCTGAGGGTCAGGGCGTTGAAGACTGAAATGCCCACGGATACCGTCAGGGTCAGGGCGAACTGCTTGTAAAGCTGTCCGGCTATCCCTCCCAGGAAGGCCACGGGAATGAACACCGCCGCGATGACCAACCCGTTGGCCACCACCGGCCCGGCCACGTCGTCCATGGCCTTGAGGGTCGCGGCCCGGGGTTCCATGCCTTCCTTGTCCATGTTGTGCTGGGCTGCCTCCACCACCACGATGGCGTCGTCCACCACCAGGCCGATGGCCAGAACCAGGGCGAACAGGGTCAGGGTGTTCAGGGTGAAGCCGAGGATGGGAAAGGCGATAAACGCCCCGATCAGGGAGACCGGCACGGCGATCATGGGAATGACCGTGGCCCGCCAGCTTTGCAGGAAAAGAAAGACCACCAGGAAGACCAGGAGAAAGGCCACGAACAGGGTTTCCACCACCTCGTCGATGGAAGCGGAGACGAACTTCGTGGTGTCATAGGCAATGGCATACGCCACGTCGTCCGGAAAGGTCCGGGACAATTCCTCGATGGCCTTGCGCAAGTCCGCTACCACGGTCAGGGAGTTGGCCCCGGGGAGCTGGTAGATCATCAGGGTGGCCGTGGGCTTGCCGGAAAAACGGCTGAACGAGCTGTAGAAATCCCCGCCTATTTCCACTTCGGCCACGTCCCGCAGCCGGACCAGGGCTCCGGAATCCGCGGTCTTGATGATCACGTTTTCAAACTCCTCCACCTCGGAGAGCTGCCCACGGACCTTCACAGAGTACTGGAACAGCGTGCCCGGGGGGGCCGGGGCCTGGCCGATCTGCCCGGCCGGGGCCGGGATGTTCTGGTCCTGCAGGGCTTGATCGATGTCCGAGGCCACGACGCCCAGGGAGGCCATCTTGTCCGGATCCACCCAGATGCGCAGGGAGAACTCCCCTGCCCCAAAGGCGTCCACCTTGCCCACTCCGGGCACCCGGCTCAGGGCGTCGGTCAGGTTGATTTTGGCGTAGTTGAGCAGGAACAGGGCGTCGTAGGTCTCCTCCGGCGATGTCAGGTTCACGGCCAGCAGCATGTCCGTGGCCTGTTTCTGCACCGTGACCCCCATCCGCTTGACCATGTCCGGCAGTTTGGGCTCGGCCTGGCTGACCCGGTTCTGGACCTCCACCGTGGCCATGTCCAGATCGTGACCCACCTCGAAGGTCACGGTCAGGCTGTAGCTGCCATCGTTGGAGCTGGTGGAGGACATGGAAACCATGCCTTCCACCCCGTTGACCTGCTCCTCGATGGCCGAGGCCACGCTTTGCTCCACCACCTCGGCCGAGGCACCGGGATAGCTGGCGCTGACGTTCACCGTGGGCGGGGTGATTTCCGGATACTGGGCCACGGGCAGATTGATCAGCGCCAAGGCCCCGGCCAGGGTCATGACGATGGATAGGACCGAGGCGAAAACGGGCCGATCTATGAAATATTTATAAAACATGGCGGCCTCACTGGCCTGTGGCGGCGTCTGAAGTGTCGCCTGGATGGCCGTCCGAAGGGGTGCCTAAAGCACCTTCCGTTTCCTCACTGGTTTCCTCCCGTGAGGCCGAGGCAGGCGACGTGTCGGAGGATGGTAAAGAAGGCGACGTGTCGGCGGATGGTGAAGAAACCGACGTGTCAGTGGGATCCGAAACCGGAGTGCCGACCGGTGCCGTCAGCGTCGTTTCAGAGTCTTCCAGCTCGTAGGAAATAACGGTGGGGGCGACGTGGGCGCCGGGACGCAATTTTTGAAGATTGTCCACGACCACCCGGTCGCCGGGCTCGACGCCCCTTACAGCGCGCAGGTTGTTCAGACGCATGCCCACCTCCACGCCGCGCGAGGCGACCAGCCCCTGATCGTCCACCACGAAAACGCTCTTGCGGCCCAAGGTGTCCATGATCGCCACCTGGGGAATGAGCAGTGTTTCCCATTCCTGTTCCAGGGTCACCCGGACCCGCCCGAACATGCCCGGGCGGAGCATTCCGTCCGGATTGGGAAACACGGCCCGGGCCGCGATGCTGCCGGTCTTGGGGTCCACTTCCCGGTCAAACATGTCCAAATGGCCGATATGCTGGTAGATCAAACCCCCAGCCAGGGTCAGTTGGATGTCCAGGGTCTTGATCACGTCCTCGAAGTCGTCCCCGAAGTGGTCGCTGAGATTGAGATAGTCTTCTTCGCTGAGATAAAAGAAGAGGTGCATCGGGTCCACGGTGGATACCCGGGCAAGCAGAGTGGTCCCGGCGCTGACCAGCCCGCCCTGATCCACCAGGGCAAAGCCGATCCGGCCATCGATGGGCGAATTGATCCGGGTGTAGCGGAGCTGGAGTTCCGCCAGATTGACCGAGGCCGCGCTGACCAGGACACTGGCCTCGGCCTCCTGCTCCTTGATCTCTTTCAGGTCGAACTCCTCCTGGGAGATCATGGCCTGACGAAGCAGCGTGGCGTAACGCTGGGTCTCCTTGCGGGCCAGCTCCAGGCTGACCTTGGCGTATTCATGCTGGGCCTTGGCCTTGGCCAAATCCTGCTGGTACTGTTCCGGGTCGATCAGAAACAGAAGCTGATCCTTTTTGACCAAGGCCCCATCATCGAAATCGCGGCGCAGCAGATGTCCGTTGACCCGTGAGCGGATTTCCACGGTTTCCAAGGCCTGGGTGTTGCCCACGGCCTCCCCGTAGATGGGCACGGTCATCATCCGGGCCGTGATCACGTTCACCGGCAGGGCCGATGGCGGCCTCTGGGCAGGCGGCGAGGAATCCCCGCAGCCCGCCAAAAGCGCCGTCCCACCTAACAACAAGCAAACGCTTATCCACCGCCAAAAACGCCTTGCTCCAGAATCACTACGCATCAGGTGGACTCCTTTCCGCCGAGTCAACATTATTATCCGAGAAGTTCGGCGATTGAGGAAGCTGGTGGTCAACACAAGAATCGCCGTGAACACTTCTGATCAAGCCATTTACCATCTTGTGTGCCGTAATCCAGGAGGACAGGGTTTGCAAGGACCTGCTGGAAACACCAGCATGAATACCGTGCTTTTGGCACGATCCAAATGAACGACCTACCGGGAGTATCGATTAAAATGGCTGGACATGCACGCCATGTGCGCATGTCTTCCGATTCCCCTCTGGAGCTTCGCGTACCGGCGGAGAATCGGGCGATCATTTGGGGAGAAGCAGCAACAATATGCCCACGGGCACGATCCAGGCCACAGCCAAGGTGGGGATGAGGACTTCATGCATGCGGATGGATTGTTGGGTTTGCTTGACCATTTCGGTGTCGGCCAGGTCCGTGGGCAGGCCGACGATGTCCGGGGCGGACTATTTTGATGTACCATTCTGCTGGGTTCATGTTTTATTATTAATTCCTCGTGTGTGAGACCAAAAGGCTTTAATAAAGAGCGATACGGGTTATTTTGTCGCGATATTATTGCCTTATGAGCGAGGATCGCATAATTTGTCAGGGGCGAATTGTACAAGGTGATTCTCAGTAACAGTGGAGGAATTTGGCATGGCCGAAAAGAATATAGAGTGTTTAGGCAATGTCGCTAAAAGCGGTTTGCTGGTAGGTGGGTCCGGCTTGATCGGCGGTGGAATTCTCCATTATTTCAAGACATATGTTGATGGTGAGTTCGAACTGATGGGGCCCAACAGCAAACAGTTAAGCTTGCGCAACCCTGAAGACGTACGTCTTCATGTTCGTCGCCACCGTCCAGAATTCATCGTCAACTGCGCCATCGCCGCCCTTGATTCAAATCCTTTGCTCGCCTACCAAATCAATTATCTTGGCACTCTGCACTTGGCCCGCGCGGCTCTGGAGCAGGGAATTCCTTATATTCACTTCAGCTCCGCCGCCGTGTTGCCTCCCGGCGAGAATCTTACCGAAGACGACCACCTGGAGCTGACCGCGAAGCTCCCCAACTACCCCAAATCCAAATTGCTTGCGGAAATGGCCCTGGCCGAGATGCACCGGAAATATGGGCTGGATTATACAATTATTCGCTTGGCTGTGGTTTACGGCGCCCATGATCACAAGATCCAGGGCTTTCATCGCATGTTGTTCGCCATTGCCGACCAGACAATGCCCCTGCTCTTCACGAACCGTCGGGCTGCGCACTCCTATACCAACGCCATGAAGATTCCGCCCTTTGTTCATCATATTCTCACACATCGCGAGGAATTCGGGGGAAGAATTTGGCATTTTGTCGATCCTGCTCCTGTGTCGCTCAGCGAACTTATCCTCACGATCAAGTCCTATCTCCAACTGAAGCGGCCTTGGAAGATTTATCTCCCCTATCCCGTGGCCCATTTCGGCGCTGGTATCATACATTGGTTGATCCGCATGCTGGGGCGAATCGGCATTGATGCCCGAATGCCGGCGGAACTGCTCTTCATGGAACAATTTTACCAGACCCAAACCCTGTCCTCTCGTCGCCTCCAGGAGTCCAGCTTCTTCGACCCCAAGCCTGAAACCACCGTATTCACGGAATTGCCTCATTTGCTGGAATATTACCTGACCCGCTGGGAAGCTCTCAATCTGATCACCACCTACAACAAAGACTTTTTCGATTGCGGACGCCAAAGCGAGGATTTTGTGAACAATCCGTCCAAGTTGCTGGAAACTTTGGGCAAGTGAAGATGTCGCGTTCTCTGTGGCACCAAAGACAAGCCTCACACGCCAGTTGGTCGATGGTCGTTGTCGGAAGAGGATAAGGGCTGGATCAAACAACCGCGGCTTGGGAATTTTCGTCGTCGACAAGACCGGTCAATACCTCACGGCGACGCAGTTACCTTCGACCACGGGGGGGCATACCCAGGTGGACTTGCACCTCATGCCGGCGAAAGCCGACGATCGCTGTTCAGGTGATGCTGCCCGGAATTGTTGAGCAGTTACGGAACAACGATTTCCGGCTTTTGCACTCAAGTTCGTTGGGTGCCCTGGATCGGATGGCCCAGGGCCAAGGCCGAAAGTTTGAGACTGGGGAACGCAACGTGGCCCCGTGCCGGCGAGGAAGATTTTCTTCCGGCATGGGGCCACGTCTTTGTGAGGTCTACTTCAGGAGAAGCAGCAGGCCCACGGGCACGGACCAGGCCGGCGCGAAGGCGGAGATGAGGATTTTTGGGAAGTGGATCAGTTGGCGGGTTTGTTTGATTATTTCAGGATCGGCCAGGTCCTCGAACAGGCCGACGATGTCCGGGGCGGACTTTTCCGATGCTCCATTCTGCTGGGATCATGTTTCATTATCAATTCCTCGTGTGTGAGGCTAAAAGGCTTTAAAATGCGATACGGGTTATTTAACCTCCACCGGCTTGCAGGTCACATGGCAAATCCCGGTCGGGGTCTGCATTGCATAGGGGAAGTACCTGCGTTTGAAATACAGGGCCACGTGGACCAGCCCGATGAGCACGGGTACTTCCACCAGGGGCCCGATGACCGCGGCGAAGGCCACTCCGGAATGGATGCCGAACACGGCGATGGCCACGGCGATGGCCAGTTCGAAGTTGTTGGAGGCCGCGGTGAAGCTCAGTGATGTGGACTGTTCATAGGTGGCCTTGAACTTCATGGACAGGAAAAAGGAGATGATGAACATGGTCACGAAGTAGATCAGCAGCGGAATGGCCACCCGGACCACGTCCATGGGCAGTTCAACAATGTACTCGCCCTTGAGGGAGAACATCACCACGATGGTGAACAGCAGGGCGATCAGGGTAAAGGGACTGATGAAGGGGATGAATTTTTCCTGGTACCATTGTTCGCCCTTGGTCCGTACCCCGTACAACCGGGAGAAGATGCCCCCGGCAAAGGGAATGCCCAGATAGATCAGGACGCTGACGGCGATTTCCTTCACGGTGATGTCCACCAGGGTGCCCTCAATGCCCAGCCAGCTTGGAAACACGGTCAGGAAGAGGTAGGCGTAGACCGAGAAGAGCAGGATCTGAAAGACTGAATTGAAGGCCACCAGTCCGGCGCAGTATTCCCGGTCGCCCTTGGCCAGATCGTTCCAAACGATGACCATGGCAATGCAGCGGGCCAGACCGATCAGGATCAGACCGACCATGTACTCGTGATGGTCGGAGAGAAAGGCCACGGCCAGCAGAAACATCAAAATCGGCCCGATGATCCAATTCTGGACCAGAGACAAAACCAGCACCCGTGTATGGCGGAAAACCAGATGCATCTTGTCGTACTGGACCTTGGCCAGGGGCGGGTACATCATCACGATCAGGCCGATGGCAATGGGGATGTTCGTATTTCCGATCTGGAAGAGATTGAGGATGTCCGGGATGGCCGGGAAGAGATACCCGGCCCCCACGCCAACGAGCATGGCCAGGAAGATCCAGAGGGTCAGGTAGCGGTCCAGAACGGACATTTGTTTGGCAACGGATTCAGTCATTGCGTTCTCCTTGAAACACGTTGGAAGATTACGCGGAGCATTCCGCATTTTCCCGTTGACGTCGGCAGACTTCGTCAGGTTCACAGGCCAGGATGGCCTCAAGGCTGTTCCTGTCAGCTTGAATGGTCGCCGATGCGGCCAAGGAATCCCGCAACCATTTTTGCAGTAGATCAGGGAATTGATCGGCCAAGCGATAATAGACCCACCGTCCCTGCTTGCGATTCTGAACCAGACGGGCGGCCTGCAGGATGCTCATGTGCCTGGAAACCGTTGCCCCGGCTATGCCGAGCATCTCGATCAACTGGCAGACGCAGAGTTCGTCCCGCTCCATGAGCGCGGCGACAATCCGCATCCTGTTGCCATCGGCCAGTCCTTTGACCATGGTCAGGGGTGTCTCCATTTTTTCTCCTGGAATGCACATCTAGCTAAACGACGAAATATAAGTTACAAAACAATTTCTCGTTGTCAAGCGAACTACACCACCATGCGGACCCCATAAAAGATTCACGCAACAAGGATGTGCGCGATGCCCCAAGACGCACCGAAAAACGCCCCGGAAACACTGATCCAAAAAGTGGTCACGGCCTGCGGCTCCTGCGAGGACTGTCGCCACTTCATCGAGGACGCCTGCCTGTTTCTGCCGGAATTGTTCCGCCTGCACGACCGCAAACGGGAACACGGCGAAGAAGCGACAAAAGATGAATTGCAGCGACTGTCCGACCTGTGCAATCTTTGCGGGCTTTGTCCCTGCGCCAAAATCCGGCGAGAAATCATGACCGCCAAGGCGGCTTACGCAGCAAGGGACGGGTTGCCCTTCAGCGTGCGGGCCCTTCAGGATGTGGGGCGGATCGGCAAACTGTGCGGAGCGTTTCCGCGGTTGAGCAATGTGATGGTCGGCAATCCCGTGACCTCGGCCCTGATCAAGAAAACCCTGGGCATGCACGCGGACCGAACAATGCCGGCGGTGCCCCGGAAAAATTTCGACCATTGGGTGCGGAAGCGTTCAGCCAGGGTGGGCCGAGACACGGATCATCAAGCGCGCAAGGCGGTCTATTTTCCGGGCTGCACGGCCCGCTTTCTGTTTCCCGAGGTGGCGCGGGCCGCGGTGGAGGTTCTGGAAGCCTTCGGAGTGGATGTGGTCGCATCCGTGCACGACCCGGACGGCGAATGCTGCGGCATGCCGCCTCTGCTGGAAGGGGACCGGGACATGGCCCTGAATCTGGTCTCGCGCAACCTGCAATGGATGGCGGAGCATGTGGCCGAGGGGTTCGACATGGTCTGCTCCTGCCCGACCTGCGGGTATTTTTTCAAGCATCTCCTGCGGGACGGGGCGTATTATTCCGAGGCGTATCAGCAGCATGCCGGGGGAGACGCGAAAACGCTGCGCATTCCCGTGGGCATGGGCGTCAACGGGCCGAGTGAAGGGAACATGGTGGTCCTGCACCGGGCCACTTATGGACCAATCCTCCGGGACAATGGCCAATTTTCCAGCCTTGATCCGCTCCAGCGCATCGCAGTGGGCGAACACGCCTTTGATCTGGGCGAGTACCTGGCCGCACTGGCCGTGGAGGGCCGAGCACCAAAAATGGCGCATCCCGTTCCCGGGAGAGCGGTCTACTACCCGCCCTGCCACCTCCGGGAACAAAAGATCGGATATCCGTTTCTGGAATTACTGGAAAACGTCCCCGAGCTGTCCGTTGTTCCGCTCACCGGGACCCTGAACTGCTGCGGCATGGCCGGGATCATGGGCTACAAGAAGCAGTTTCATCACTCCAGCCTGGAACTGGGCGCGCCGTTGATGGACAAGATCCGAGCGCTTCAGCCGGAAACCATCATCACCGAATGCTTGAGCTGTCGCCTGCAATTCCAGCACATGGACAACATCCCGGTCCTGCACCCCGTGGAAGTGCTGCGGACCGCGATGAATGGTCGACGGAGCATCTCGTGAGCGTACGCCGGGTCGGAAAAGAATCTTCTGGCTTTCCGGCCAGCGCGCGAACAGAGGGACGAGATCGATTTATCACTCAGATTCGATAAAGGAGTCGTTATGGCAGAGGAAAAAAAGAATAAAGGATTGTTCGCTCGTTTGTTTGGAACACAAAGTTCTCGCTGCTGCGGCATGCAGATTGAAGAAGTGGGCGAGAATGTACCAATGGCTCAGAGCGAGGATGTCAACGCGGTAAAGCAGAGCCAAGAGCAAGCTTCCGCCAAGCAGGATTTGGGGTCTGAAAATAAAGAAACCGAAAAACCAAACGCACCGACGTGAAGCTGGTCTCCGCCTTCTCAGTCTGAGGAGAAAACAACCCGGAAGCCCATGCAACCTTTGGAAATGGCCCCTTGTTGCGGCGGTGCCGCAACACCTGCTGGAAACGAACAGGCAAGTTCCGACGTTTCTGGTGGTGGGGGCGGCAATCCACGACCATAGGCAATTTTCAAAACAATCTTGGCAGGATGGTTGAGCCTGAACGGCATCCTTTTACAGCAAGGAGAACGCGATGTTCGAAAAAATTCTCTACCCCACCGACGGTTCCGAGGTTTCTCTCCAGGCCTTGAAATACGTGAAAGGGTTGCAGGGGGCCGGTGCCAAACTGGTCGTCCTGCTCAGAGTAGTGGACGAAAAAACCATGGACGTCGTACGCAAGGGAATGACCTTGGCGGGAAAAGAATCCGGTGCGTTTTTAAGCACGGTGTATGAGTCCCTGCTGGAGGAAGCCCGCCAACAGCTCAAACCCATAGCCGAAGAGCTCGAAGCCGCCGGACTGAACGTTTCCATGCGCATTGAATCCGGCAGACCCAGGTCCAGAGTTCTGGAAATCGCTGATGAAGAAAATGTCTCGGCCATTGTCCTTGGCTCCCACGGTCGCGGCAACATGGCCGGCATGCTTCTGGGCTCGGTGGCGGACTACGTTGTGCGTCACGCTAGGCAGTCGGTGATCGTGATCAAAAGACAGGAAGGGCAATCAACCAGGGCAAATGTCAGATGATTCCAGGGGCTCGTTGTCATCGCTCGGAGGCAATACGTCCGTCAACTCCAGCGCCATATCCCCCCGCAGATACTCGGCCAGGCCAAGCATGCCGTCGGCCAGATATTTCACGTCAAAACTTTTGGTTTTCAGATAGGTCATGGCGATGATCGCCCGGTCCTTGAGTGGGCAGGCCGTGACCACCAGCTTGTCGGGGTCGAGCCTGTGCAATTGCCGGGGCAGGTCGGGCAGCGGAATGTGCAGGCCAAACCCCATTTTCCAGGTCGCATGTTCCTCGGCGAAACGGATGTCCACGAACTGGACCTTGTCCTGCTGGAGCAGACCGACCAGCTCCCGACTGGTAATCTTCATGTCCCAGCGGGCCGCATAGTCGTATTGCAACAGGTACTCCTCCAGGGTCGGCTCGTCGGCATGCAGGTTGGAAACCATGAGCAAGGCCGGCAACAACAATGATATCAACAATTTTTTCATGGAACTCTTCTCATAATTTTTTTCATAGTTTTCAATAAAGAAACTACTTCTCCGAGTGTATCAGCTCAAAAAGTCCGGGCAAACTCCACGAATCGACCGCCGTGACGGATGCGCTGAGAGGTGCGTTCCGGCTATGATTCAAGCAGAGACGCAGGCAAGCTCTGCACATAGTCTCTAATTTTATCGCGTACGCGGCGGTAATGGGTCAAGGCTTCCTCTTCATTTTGGGCTTGTTCGGCGAGTTTGGGCGGATCGTCAAAGCCAACGTGGAGCCGTTTTGTCTTGGCGGGAAAGAAAGGGCAGGTTTCTTGGGCATGTCCGCACAGGGTGATCACGTAATCGAATTCCTGCTCCGGCAATTCATCCACGGTCTTGGAGCGAAACCCGCTGATGTCCACCCCGGCTTCGGCCATCACCTTCACGGCCAGAGGATTGAGGCCGTGCCTTTCAATGCCTGCTGAGTAAGCGTCGATGGATTCACTCCTCAGATGCCGAGCCCAGCCCTCAGCCATTTGGCTGCGGCAGGAATTTCCCGTGCACAGAAACAGAATTTGCATTTTTGCCATGATGGCCTCCTCGTTGCTCTTGTTCGGAGATTGCGGGGCTACCCCCAGAAATGACCGAAAATCATCCCGCTGATCGTGGCCATGATCACCACCAGGGTGACGAAGACCACGGTTTTTTTCGTGCCCATGATGCTGCGAATGACCAGCATGTTCGGCAGACTCAGGGCCGGGCCGGCTAGAAGCAGGGCCAGAGCCGGACCCTGGCCCATGCCGCTGCCCAGGAGTCCTTGCAGGATGGGTACTTCAGTCAATGTGGCAAAGTACATGAATGCTCCGGCAAATGCGGCGAAGAAATTCGCGCCCAGTGAATTACCGCCAACGGCCGCGCTGACCCAGGCCGAGGGGATCAGGCCTTCGGCTCCCGGACGCCCGAGGAGCAGGCCGGCAATCAGTACGCCGATGAAGAGCAGGGGCAGAATCTGCTTGGCGAAGATCCACGACGAGGAAAACCACTGGCCCAATTCGTCTTCACGGGTGCTGATCATCACGGAGAGACCCACAAAGCCGACGACAAAGGCAATGGTCGGTTCTTGCGGAAAGAGCAGGGCCAGGGCTGCCGTGGGCAAGGCGACCATGGCCATCCGGGACCAGGGCAGACCGTACCAGGTGGGCAGAATCACGGCCAGGCCAATGGCGAAAAGTGAGGTCAACAACCATTTGTTGCTGTAGACGGCATGCCATATTCCGGTGGATTCACCGGGGGCGCCCCAGTTGGCGAAGACCAGAATGCCGATCATGCTCATGAAATACAGCCCGGTTTGGGTGAGATTTCTCTTCGGCTCCTCCACGGGCAATTCCGCCATTTTGGCGGCCTTGTCCGCTTCTTCCCGGCGATACAACACGTGCATGATCAAGCCGATGACCACGGCAAAGAATATGGCACCCACGGCTCGGGCGATGCCCAATTCCGGACCGAGAACCTGGGCCGTGAGCACAATGGCCAGGATGTTGATGGCCGGACCGGAATAGAGGAAGGCCGTGGCCGGACCGATGCCCGCGCCCATCCGGTAGATCCCGGCGAACAGGGGCAGAATGGTGCAGGAACAAACGGCCAGGATCGAGCCGGAACAGGAGGCCACGCCGTAGGCGCAGGCCTTGTTGGCCTGAGGCCCCAGATATTTGAGCACGGAATTCTGGCTGACGAACACGCCGATGGCTCCGGCGATGAAAAAAGCCGGGATCAGACAGAGCAGGACATGCTCCTGGGCATACCATCTGGCCAGTTGCAGGGCTTCGTGGACCGCGTTGTCGAATCGGGGCACGCCCACGGGCAGATAAAAAGTGGCTAAAAAAACCGCTACAATGACGGCCAGGGGCTTCCATTCGGATTTCCAGTTCATATCAACACCTTTTGTTGTTCAAAAAAGCGGACTGGATTCCCGCCTGCGCGGGAATGACGTTCTACCCCGCTTTCGCCACATTCACCCCTAGTTGCTTCCAACGCATCAAAATGTCCTGCTTGGACATGAAGCCTTCGTGTCGGAAGAGTTCCTTGCCGTCGGTATCGAAAAAAATCTGGGTGGGAATCATCCGAATGCTGAATTGCCGACCGGCCGTCGGGTTTTTCCAGACGTCGATGAAGTGCGTGGCGAATACCTCTGCGTATTCGACCTTCAATTCCTGAAGGATCGGAGCCATCAACTTGCAGGGGAGACAATTGTCCGCGCCTAGATCCACCATGCGGGGCAGGGGCGAGGGATTGCCGGGAAGCAGGCTCGGGTCCACGTCGTTGTCGGCATCATGGGCGGCGGGTTCCCCGAGGCTTTGCAGGTTGACGGCCGCTCTCTCATCAAGCTGCCCGCTTTGGTGCTGATGGATCAAGACAATAGTCCCGAGTACGGCGATCAGAACGACCGCAATGCCGATATGGGTTTTCGAGTTCATGGGGCTTTCCTGGGAAGGGGAGGGTTAATTGGTTGAGATGCCATGTTGAACGCGGGACTGTAAAATGGACTCGCTAGATATCCAGAAACGGCAAGGCGATGAAGTACAATCCCAGCAGGCCGATGAGCATGCCCGCCCCGCGCTTAAACCACAGGCCGCCAGTGGCCATGGACCGGCTTTCCAGGATGCGGCGGACCAGAGCCGTGGAACTGCCGGCAATGACGATGGGGATGCAGTGGCCGATTCCGAAAAGGACGATCAGCAGAATGCCGTTGGCAAACTGTTCCTGAATGGTGATGATGGCCAGGATCGGGGCGATGAAGCCGAAAGTGCAGGAGCCGGAGAGCACTCCGTAGGCAAGTCCCAGAATCAAGGCTCCAGAACGTCCGGAGACCTTGAGCTTGCTCATCAGTCCGGTGGACATGGAACAGCCGGACACACCAATCATGTCCAGAGCCACCCAGATAAGGATCAGCCCCACCAGGATAGTCCACCAGGGGCCGATGTCCCCGAGCATCCGGCCCAGCAGGGCACAAATGATCCCCACCAGGGCGATGGTCACGAACAGGCCGAAAGAAAACAGGCCCGCGTAGACCGCGGCGGCCCGGCCTTCAATGAGCTTGTTCTGTCCGGCCACGTAGCCGACGATGAGTGGAATGGAAGCCAAGTGACAAGGGCTGAAGAACACGCTGACCATGCCCCACAGAAAACTGCCGGCCATGGCTAGCCCCGTACCGCTGGTGATCCACATGTTCAGGGTAATAAAAAACTGGTCCATACAAATCCTATTTTGAGTTCTGAAAAACCCTATTTTGCTGTACGTTGAAAAACACCCAATTGCTGCGACACAGCAATTGGGTGTTTTTCAACGTACAGCTATTCAACACCGAGCTTGGCCATTTCAGCCTCAATGGACTTTTTGTCCATGAACCCGATATGGCGCTTCGCCTCGTTGCCGTTTTGATCGTAAAAGATCAGCGTGGGGATGACCCGGATGGCGTATTGGTCGATCAGTTCATAGTGGCGATGCAGGTCGATGAACACGATCGCCACCCGGCCCTCGTACTCCCGCTGGAGCTCCTCCCGAATGGGAACCATCATCCGACAGGGGACGCAGTTGACGGCTCCGAAACTGGCCACGGTGACCATGCCGGGCACAGGGATTTCAGGTGGCTCCACGGCCCAGGCCGCAACGGAAATGGTAATGCCGACCAGCAACACCGCAAGACCGTACCGGAAGGCCCAGGCTCCGGAACCGACGGCTTTCATCCGTGGTTGAAAGCGCTCAGGCTGAGATGAAAAGCGCATATTATCCGTTGATCCAGCCCAGCACGTCCTTCTTGCTCGGCACTTTGCCCATGGCCTTGACCTCTTCGTCCACCACCACGGCCGGTGTGCTGAATACGCCGTACTTCATGAATTCCTGCATATCCGTGACCTTCTCCACCTCAACGGCCTTGCCGGACTCGGCCACGGCTTCCCTGACGATCCGTTCCACTTCCGAGCACTTGGCGCAACCTGGTCCCAATACTTTGATGTTCATTCTTCGCTCCTTGTCCTGGTATTTGATTCAACGGTTCTTAAGTTAAGGGTGCCGCCCTTCGCGGCCTGACTTCCACACTCAACGCTGGTTCTTCCGCTCCCCGCAAAGCACGCAAGCGTGTTCCTCGACTCTGAGAGCATTGAAGCGGTCCACGCAGGCCAGAAAGCCACGTACGCATTCCATGCGTAAAGAATAATACACATTGGCCCCACGTTTTTCGTAGCCCACCACGCCGGCCTCCTTCAGCACGGACAAATGCTTGGACACGGTAGAGATGTCGGCTCCAACCAGTTCGCGAAGATCGCATACGCACTTTTCTCCACCAAGCAAGGCGTCCACCAGGAGAATTCGACTGGGGTGGCCCAACGCCTTGAAAATCTTGGATCGGAATTCGTGTCTGTGTCGCATGCGCATGTCCTCGAGTTTGGTATTTGGCAAAATAGCCAAATGTTTGCTCGGCGTCAACCGCAGGGTGTTGGTGCAGTCGCGCGCACGTTTCGGCAACACCGTGGCTTGCCCCACGCCGGCAGAGTGGTTCTTCTACCGGCGTGGGGGCTGTGTCTATATGCGCGTCTACTTCAGCAACAGTAACAGTAACATGCCCACGGGCACGATCCAGGCTACAGCGAGGGCGGGGATGAGGATTTTTTGGAAGCGGAGCAGCAGGCGGGTTTGTTTGAGGGTTTCCGGATCGGCTAGGTCCGCGAGCAGGGCCCCGATCTCCGGGGCGGACTTTTCCAGGCGATCCATGGTGTCCTTGGGCATGGATTCGTACATTTTGGCCATGACGTCCACGGTCTGCGCGGCTGATCGGAAATATCCCTTCTGCTCCCATTCCGTGGCCCGCTCGATATAGTCCATCATCAGGCCGCGCAAGGTGTCGTAGGACTCCTTGCCCAGCTCGGCCACGGCTTCCAACTGGCGCATGGCGTAGTTGATGTTGTGAATGTTCTTCAGAAACAGGATCAGCATCTGCCGCAGCTCCCGTCCGTCCACCTGGACGTTTTCCAGCTCCAACTCCTCCTGCAGGGAGAACATCGCGGCATTGCCCACGATATTCAGGTCTCTGGCCAAATCCTGGGCCATTTCGTTGCGGCTTATCATTTGCCTGGCCATGGAGGAGATATCGTCCAGTTTGCGTTCCAGGGAGGTCAACGTTTCCATGTGTTGTTCCACGGTCATGATCCACCTCCTCTAAGCCGTGACCGAGGTCGGCATTTCCTTGCCGGCCATGGTCATGAATGGGGAAACCGGAAGATCTTTGCCCTTGAGCAGGAGATGCCAGTAGGCCCACCGGAACATCATCTTGCCGTAGTGGTTCATCTTGGTCTCCTTAAGCAGGGTGAAAGGCCCGGCCCCGGGCAGGGGGAATTTCCCGGGCAATGGTTCCTGTGTATAATTGAAGTCGATAAGCAGGGCCTTGCCGAATCCGGACTCGATGAAGCAATTGGAATGCCCATCAAACTTGGGCAGGGGTTCCAGACCGTCCAGGTAGCGCAGGATGTTTTCGATCAGGATTTCGCTTTCAAAGTGGGCCACGGAGCCGGCCTTGGACGTGGGCACATTGGTGGCGTCGCCGATGACGAAGATATCCTGAAAGTTCTTGCTCTGCAGCGTGTGGTTGTCCGTGGGCACCCAGCCCAGGGGATCGCCCATCTCCGAATCGATGATGAACTGCGCGCCCTTCATGGTCGGGATGGAGACCAGCAGGTCGAAGTCGATCTCCCGCTTGTCGTGGGAGACGATGCGCTTTTTCTCGTTGTCCACGTGGCTCAGGGCGAAATCCGGCATGATCTTGATGTTTTTTTCTTCGCAGACGTATTTCAGGGTCTGGGAGGCCAGAGGCTTGGTGAACGGACCGCTCAAGGGCGTGGCAAAGGTGATTTCCACCTTGTCCCGGATGCCCCGCTCATGGAAAAACCAGTCCGCGAGCATCACGAATTCCGGAGGGGCCACCGGACATTTCACCGGCATCTCGGCCACGTTGAGCACGATCCTGCCGCCCTTGAAGGAGCGCATGGCCTGCTGCAGCTTCAAGGCACCGTCCAGGGTGTAGAAGTCGAAGATGGATTTTTGCCAATTCGGACCGAGCAACCCTTCGTTTTCCGTGGGATCACAGCGCGAACCGCTGGCAATGATCAGCAGGTCGTAGTCAATGGTGCCCTTCTTCATTACCACCTTCTTGGCATCAGGGTCCACCTTTTCGATCTTGGAGACGATGAATTTGGCCTCGGAGGGCAGAAATACGTCCCGAGGCTTAAGTACGTCCTCCTTGGACCGATACATGCTGAAGGGGAGAAACAGCAAACCGGGTTGGTAGAGATGGACGCGGTCCTCATCGACAATGGTCACGCTGATCTTGTTCTGGTCGATTTCCGTGCGCAGGTTCTCGCACAGCCGGTTGGCCATCATTGTGCCGGCGGTCCCGGCTCCGAGAATGACGATTTTCCTCATGAGCGCACCTCCTGGTGTGTTTGTGTGAGGTGGAAATGGATGCGGCGTAGACTCTGCCAAAGAGCACCTGTCGCATGGCAACGGATAGAGGTGTGGCTGAAGGTGACGACCAGCGGAGACGAATTGGTGATTTGTCTCCGCTGGTCGCCAGTTGGAAGAATGCGTGAGGGACGAAAATTAAACTTTTACCAATTTGACCTGGCTTTGGTAGAATACCGCGCTACCGCCGACCACGTCACTGAGAGTGGTGTTCCCAAGGATCGGGTCCACGCGCATGGCCGCGTTGGCGTGAAAACCTTTGCCGCGGCGACTATCCATCGTGATGGCCTTTCCGTCGATTTCAAAGGGCTGAGAGCCTTGCGCCCAGTGACCATGGCCCAGGGAAAAGGCCACTACTCCGGGCCGGATGCCTTCCATGGCCTTGACTTTGCCCTGCATCGGGATGGTCGTGCCGTTGCCCAGATCCCAGATTCCTGCGGTGTTGGTGGCGGAAACCACACGCACAATATCTCCGTTTTGCAGACCCATCCGCCGGGCGTCCGAATTCGATATCTCCACGAAGTTCTCCGGGTAGACCGCATTCAGCCAGTAGTTGCCTATGGTCCGGCTCTTGGTCTGGGTGATGAACTTGTAGGTGATCAGCGTCATGTCGTACCCGGCGGCCCGATCGTCGATCAGGTTCCCGGCGCAGTCCGTGGGGCCGGGGATGTAAGCCGCATATGGGACGTAGGTTTCACCGGTCATGGAATGCTTTGTGGTTGCCAGCTTCTCGAAGTACAATCCGAGCATCTTGTCGTACTTGTTCACCAGTTGCTCGTTTTTGTACGCCTCGGCATAGCCCTGAAAGCGTCCACCGCGATTGAGCACGTAGACCACGTACGGCCAAGCTTTCTCGCCTACCACCTGCTTCCACCGCTCATAGTCGTAAACGGTTTTAGGCAGGTGTCGCCGCGATTCCTTGAAGATGCGAATTTCCTCTTCGTCGGCGGGAGGCAGTTTGTCAGAGCCGTCCGCCGCATCTCCGTACGCCACGTTGGCCACCATGCGCAGATAAAGGTCCTCCTCGCGCTTCATGTGCCCGCCGGGACCGAAGATATCTTCTCCATATCCAGGAACTCCCAGTTTCTCAGCAAAGGCCAGGATCATGGATTCCATGTTCATGGGCATTTCCTCGCCGAAAACAGTGACCGTCGGCGTCAGCGGCGCGGCCACGGGTTGGCGGATGGGGAAAACCTTGGGGGCTACGGAAGGGTGCGTCCCTGGAAATTCCCAGCGCTCCAGATAGGTCGTGTCCGGAAAAATATAGTCCGCGTACATGCTCGTCTCACCGATGATGATGTCCGAGGCGATGAAAAGAGGTATTTTGTCAGTATTCTTGAGGATCTCGTTCAAAGTGTGGCCTGATGGAAGGGCGTAGTTTGGCGCACCCATGTACAGCAACAGCGCTTTTATCGGATAGGGATACTTGTCTCCGATGCTGGGAATGACCTCCTGATAGATGTCCGTGGCAAAGGGATACCAGGTCCGCTTGGCCGGGTAGCCTTCAAAAAGCGTACTCTTTTCGTATTCCGCGCTGTGGCGGATGATGTTCAGGCCAAAGGCCCTGATCCCTCCGGCATATTGCTTGGTCACATCGAACGGCTTGCCTGGGCGGTTGCCCGTTCGGTTGTACTGCACGGGCTGACAAAGTCCGCCCTGCCAGCCGGTGTTGCCGATCAGAGCGTTGACCACGTACCAGGCGCAGACATTGTAAAAACCATTGGTATGCTGGGACACGCCCCGGTGCAGGTCGGCCACTGCCTTTTTTCCGTGACTGGTGAATTCCTTGGCGATGTCCACCACGTCCACGGTGTTGACCCCGGCCAGTTCGCACCATTCGTCAATGGTTCGGGCCTTGGCCTCCTCGTGGATGATCTGCAGGACGCTTTTCACTCGAATACCGTTTTCCAGGACCGCGTCCACGAACAACTCGCCTTCGACCGGCGTGCTCTCGTCATTGGGGTCAAAAGACGTGTAAACGGGACCGGCCTTGGTGATGAACGTATCAAATTCCCAGGTACTCTCATCTTTTTTGGCCCGGTTTTCCGTGGGTCGCCCCAGGTCCGAGCCGCGCAGGAACGTGCCGGGTTTGCCTTCGGCGTCGATCTTTACCAGCCAGGCGGCCTGGCTCCAGGTGGGCTCGTTGTCCTGCCGGGACGCGGCCTTGTTGGCATTGGCCAGATAGCGGGCGTCGAAGCGATTGTTGTCGATGATCCACTGGATCATGGCCATGGCAATGGCCGGAACCCCGTTGACCGGCTCCACGGGCAGCCACTTCCAGGCTCTGGAGGCGGTCTTGGAGCAGCGTGGATCGATCACCGCGATTTTCATCCGGCCGTCCACCGTGCCTTCGGTAACCTTCTGCACGCGCAAGGGAGGGCCGTAGTTGGCCTCAAAGGGATTGGCCCCGACAAAGATGCAGAACTCGGCATTGCCCGTGTCCGCCTGCCAGTAGAACTTGCTGCCGCCGGTGAACCTGCCTTCCACGAACTGATCGCTCATCTGTGTTCCCGCGAAGTAAAGGGATCCCTGGCAGACCGTGGTGTGGCCGTGATAGTTGACCGAACCGCAGGCCTTGCTGAAGAAGTCCTTGATCAGGTCGCCGCGACCGTTCTTGATGCGGCCCCAGTTGAAGCAGAACTGGTTGTTTTTCGGCCCCATGTCCGGATGGTCGGGATCGATCAGATAGTGCAGGTCGGCGGCATGTTTGGTCTTATAGTCTCCAATGGTCATTATTTTGTCCACCACCTGCTTGGCGTCGTCGGCCAGGGCCTTGGCAATGGCCGGATCACGCAAAACCACGATGTCCTTCAACCCCTCCACATGGCCCTCGCCGAAAAGGTCTCCGCCATCGACCACTTCCTGGACGGCCTGTTCAAAGGGGATGCTTTTCCATTTGTTTGCGCCGCGGTTGCCGACCCGTTTGAGCACCTGGACGATGCGGTAGGGGTCGTACATGGTCTGGATCCCGGCTTGGCCCTTGGGACAGAGCGATCCCTCAATCAGGGCCGCTTCGGAAATGGGGGTGTTTTCCGGAATCTGGGGAGTCATGCACCAGGGGCTGTAAGGGTTGCCGTCGATCTTTTCGATGCGTCCGTCCCGGATCTTGACCTTGATCCCACAGTTGGTGTTACATTGCTGGCAACAGGAATAGAGTTGATTTTCCGGTTTGTAGTGCTCGTAGGCGTTGTTTTGAATGTCCGCGGCCCTGGCGTCCGGGGTTACGGCGGAGTCGATGACCTGCAACCCCGCGCCGGCGATCGCGGCGCTGCCGCCCAGCAAGGCCGTGTATTTCATGAAGTCGCGTCGATCCATGCGGCCTCCCTGGGGCTGTTCCAGTTCTTCATGCTTTTTATAGTGCTTAGGCATGGTGCGAACCTCCATTGTTGTTGAAAAGGGGCAGATACCGCGTCCCCAAGAGGGTGACCAATAGGCCTGTGGAAATCACCCAGAGGCTGACCAGCCACTCATTGAGGTTGGGCACGTATTCCGTGCGCAGACGGGGATGGTAGAAAACAGCCTCGAGCCCCTCCATCTTGTAGACGGCTAAATCCGGAATAACGAAATTGTAGCGTACAGCGGCAAAAGTGCTGAAGATCAAAAAGCAGGCAATGACCACTGATTTGACGTCCTTGCTTTTGAAAACTAATAAAAACAATGGTATAAGGCTGCCGATGAGCAGGTGTATGATCCAGAAAACCCACCAGTGAGGTCCGAAGACAATGAGGTTAAGGCTGGTAACCACTGCCTCCATGGCTGCCTGGTAGCCGATGAAAAACTGCATGGCTTCCAATCCAAGAAATACCAGGAGTAAAAACAGGATGACTCTGCCCAGGTCCAGGCACAGCCTGTCTTCATAACAGACACCGTCAGGATTGATGGGGTCCCTGCGCCGAAAAACATAGGTCAAGAAGGTGATCAACGCACCGCCGGAGAGCAGGGCCGCGACCACGAACAAAAAGGGCGTCATGGCGCTGTTCCAGACCGGGCGGCTGAGCAGAATCGCGAAAAATGAACCGTTGGTGGCGTAAAAGATCAGACCCACGGGAAGGCTGATCTTTGCCAGAATATGAACCTTATGCATATCCTTTTCGCGCTGTTCCTCACTGTAGCTGGTGCCGCCCATGGCAAGCAATCTATAGATGCGTCTGAGCGAGGAGCCCTTTGTTTCGTCGTTGGACCAGCGAATCAGGTCGCCGCGGATTAGGAAAAATGTTTTCAGGGCGTAAATGCCCAACATGGCGTTGAAGAGCACGAACATCCAGGTCAACATGGAGGAAAATGCCGGCGTAAGAAAAAATTGGTAAAAAGCCCGATGAATTTGACCAAGATCGAGAAGAATGAATTGAACCTCGCAAATCAGGGCCACCAGCACGACAAAAGCGGAGAGTGGCCCGATTTCCTCGAACTGTTTCATGCCCAGCACGTAGGTCATGATGGTCACCAAAAAAGCGCCGGCGGACAGACCGAGAAAGAAAAGATAGAACGCTACCCACAGCCCCCAGGGGATATAGGAGGTGAGGGCCGTAGGATTCAAGCCGTTCAGCAGCCGGTCAACAAGTCCGATTCCTCCGACCACCAATCCGACCGCGGCAATGATCATTAAGGGTACGAAGTATTTGTATTTCATGTTCAACCTCCTTATTTGAGATAGTACAGGGCCGGTTTGGTGGACAGTTCGGGTTTAAGTACGAAGACCCGTGGGGAGGCCAGTAATTCGGCGATCAGGCTGTCCGGGTCATTGCGATTGCCGAAGAACGTGGACCGACCGATGCACGTCGTCACGCAGGCCGGGAGCATGCCTTTGTCCAATCTGTGCTTACAGAAATGGCATTTACGGGCGTTGCCGATGGGGGAGCGCCATTTGCGTTGCGGCAATTCTTCGCCGTACTCGGGGGCGGGGTGGCGTTCATAAGCTTCAGCGCAAGCGGTTTTACCCAAGAGATTTCCCGGTTGGTCCGGGGTGTTGTTGGTGTACCATTCTCCAAAATCCGAGGTTCTGGCGGCATAGGGACATGCCACTAGGCAGTACCGACAACCGATACAACGATTGTACTTCATTATCGTAATGCCCTGGGCATCCTTGTACGTCGCGCTGACAGGACAGACCTTCACGCAGGGAGGATTTTGGCACTGCAAACAGGGTCTGGGCACAAATCTTCGGCGGACATTGGGATACGTCCCGATCTCTTCTTCCAGTACAGGTCGGTAGACCACGCCCGGGGGCAGCTTGTTCTCGGCCACGCAAGCCAGGGTACAGGCATGGCATCCGACGCATTTTGCCAGGTCGATGACCATGCTCCACTTGATCTTTGAATGATCGCCGGCCATGGCCCGTTGCACGTCGCGTTGCATGCGCACGAGCAGATCTTCACTGGGCAGGATTCTTGCCACGGGATACCTCCTTGAATTTTAACCAGATTTGATCGTATTTGATCGTAAAGCGAAAAGACTGTTGGCGGCTGTGTTGGCGATTTTGACTGATGTCCCGGGTCCCTCCTTATCTTGTAATTGCTCACTTCATTGCTGAAGGACAATGAGATAGGTCTAGGGCGGATCGCAGGCAATAAATCAATTCTTCCGGATCAATTAGCTTCGATATGACCGCGAAAAGATGTGTGCGTAACGCATCCTCAAGTTCCGGATGAAAAACTTTTCCGGAAATACCGATGATAATGACGTCTGGACGGACGCTTTTGATTTTGCGGATCATTGCGTTTGTGACGCCGTTCATTTGCAAATCTAGAAGAACGATGCATGCTCCCGAATGACCGAGGACCCTTTCGAAGTCTTGCAAACTGGGTACGAAAGAAAAAGCTTGGCCAACAACCTTAACCGCTTCCAGCACCGTTTGGCGATTTTCATCGTACTTTCCAACCAGTAATATTGGGCATCCCACGCTCGCCCCCTTTTTTATGCTTGGTCGTGGCGATTATCCGCAAAAAACAGTAACTCTTAAAGCAAAGGCCATGCCGTTGATCAGGGGCATTTCCCCGCTTTTTACATATCAATCCGACATCATTGCTTTAACTGATGGCATGCAGCCAGCGCACTGGATTCGGTGGAGCATTGTGTCGGCTATGTTGTGTCCAAAAACGAAACATTTTTTTAATTATTTTAAAATTAGTTTTTGGTTTAAGCTGGTTGTAGTGTGTAAATGTTGGACACAGTGATATGGATTTGCAGATATTTTACTGGTGCAATGTCTGGAAATATGATGGGCGGATCATTACACGGCCCTGGAAAAATCCTACCAGGACTTCTACGCTAAGCTGCTGACCACCGTCGCCCTGTTCTTCGAAAACAGGCTGGAACGCGGCCGGACAACACTCAGAGAACTGGAGGAGAGCCACGTCTTCATCTTAGGCAAGTTACGGGCCGTCATGAGCACGGCCACCGACGACGGCTGCGTGCCGTGTTTTTCGCGGTAAGCGTGGCGGACGCGGTTTATGATCAGCCGAGGGCGTCCGGAGGAGTCCGCACGTAGTCGCGGATTTCGTCGCGCACCCGGCGGTAGTGGCCCAGGGCCTCTTCCTCGGATTGGGCGGGTCGTCAACGCCGACGTGGAGCCGCTTTGTCTTGGCGGGGAAAAAGGGGCAGGTTCACGAAGTAGCCGTGGAGGCCGTGGCTCAGACCGTCACGGCCCTGAAACAGATCGCGGAGCGGCCGGTCGGAGATCCCCACATGGACGACATTCTGATCAGCCATCCGGTGGAGGTGTTGCGGGAAGCGCTCCTCGACGCCTACCTTGGTTCATCGACTGCGCGATGGTTACGCATCATCAGCTGCGATCCCCAGCCGCTTCATCTTGGCATAGAGCGTACTGCGACCGATGCCTAGGCGCTGGGCGGCCAGTTTTTTGTTCCATGAGCAGGATTCCAGAGCTTCCAGAATGATCGTCCGCTCCTGTTCCTCCAGGGTGACCGAGGATTCCTGGGACGATGCAACGGCCTTCAACCGGGTCGGCAGCTCCTCCGGAGTGATCACCGAGGACTTGGCCAGGACCGTGGCTTGTTCCACGACGTTTTCCAGCTCCCGGACATTGCCCGGCCAGGGGTAGTCCAGCAGCAGACGCATGGCCTTGGAGCTGAACTCAGTGATCGTTTTCTTTTGATCCTCGCTGAAGTGGCGCAGGAAGTGAGCGGCCAGCAGGGCCACGTCGTTGCCGCGATCCCGCAGGGGGGGAAGCTGGACCGGGATCACGTCCAGACGGTAGTAGAGGTCCTCGCGAAACCGGCCGGATTTGACCTCCTCCAGCAGGTTCTTGTTCGTGGCCGCCACGATGCGCACGTCCACGGTCACGGTCCGCTCCCCGCCGACGCGCTCGAAGCGCTGGGTCTGAAGCACGCGGAGCAGCTTGACCTGGGCCGAGGCGGAAATCTCGCCGATCTCGTCCAGAAAGACGGTCCCGCCGTCGGCCTGCTCGAACCGCCCCGGACGCTGCTTCAATGCCCCGGTGAAAGCCCCTTTCTCGTGACCGAACAGTTCGCTCTCCAGGAGCGTGGCCGGATAGGCCGAACAGTTGATGACCACGAAAGGTTTGATCTTGCGGGGACTGAGATCGTGAATGGCCCTGGCCGCCAGTTCCTTGCCCGTGCCTGATTCACCCTGGATCAGCACCGTGGCGTCCGTGGCGGCAACGTCCTCAATCAGGCGGAAAATCTGGGTCAGCTTCGGGTCGCGACCAATGATGCCCATGAAGCTGGACTGGGAGTCCTGACGGGTCAGAAACTGCTGCGCTTCCGCCTCCTGTTTGACGGCGCGGCGCAGGGTCCCGGCGGCCTGGGACATGACGAGGCTGACCAGTTCCAGATCCCGGGGCTGACAAGCGCATTTCTTCACGCAGCCCACGATCATGGCTCCGCACAGGATATCCTCGTGATACAGGGGGAGAATGGACTGGCCGGGGAGTTTTGCCAGGCTTTCAGGAATCATGGGCGGGTGGAAGGCCGGGAACTCGGGCTGAAAAATCGGTTCCATACCCTGGAGCAAGGCTTCGGCTTCAGCCGCGGCCCGCGGGTCCGTGACTTTGCGGACATCTTTCGCAGTGAGCACGAAAAACATCTCCCGCCCGGGATTGAAGACCAGCAGACTGACGTCTCGACATTGCAGAATGCCCTTGGTTTGCCGGATCAGGTATGCGGCGATTTCCGGCAGGGAACCCAGAGCCGAAACGTCGCGGACGATTTCACAGGATGCCCGCAACTGGCTCTGAGTCTGCTCCAACTCGGTGGCCTGATCCTCCAGCCTGCGGGTATACTCGTGGATGCGCTCGGTCATGGCGTTGAAGGCTTCGGCCAGCACGGCGATCTCCTTCTGTCCCTGGACCGGGATGGGCGATCTGCTCTTGTCCGGTGCGTAGTCCTGGGCCGCCTGGACCAAAGCGAGCAGGGGCCGGGTTGTGCGATTCAGGAACAGCAGGCCTCCGCCCAGGGCTGGAAGCAGAATCACCAGGGCCACAAGGCCGATGGAGACCCACAAGTTTCGGATTTCCCGACGCAGATGTTCCTCAGATACGCCCAGACGCAGGATGCCGGCATGGCCCTCGAAGATGGGCAGGGCCATGTCCAGAAGTTTGTGACCGGTTTCGGAAACGATTCGTTGCGTCACTGTCCCGTCGTCGGGAAAGTGTCCGGGGAGATTGAAGTTCAGCAGATCCCAAGGTATTTCCCCGCCAAAGGTGCTCGCCAGGACCCGGCCTTCGCGGATGATGAACAGATAGCTCAATGAAGGGTGGGCCGTGCGGTGTCGATCCAGCATGTTCCGCAGGCTGACCAAGTCGTTAACCAGGACCAAATCAGCTGCTTCCGCGGCCAGGGCGCGGCCCACGTTTTCAGTCTGGGCGGCCAGGGTCTGCTCCAGGCTCTGAGCGTAGCGGTGCGAAGCCAGCAGGGTCACCAGCAGGGTGCTCAGCGCCACGAGCCCGGCCACGGCGGCCAGGAGGGTCCCCTTGAGGGAGCGTGGTTTCATGGTGCGCCGCGCTCCCGAAGGGCCTGCACGGTTTCATGCAGCTCCCGGATCGAGGCGTACCAGGCCGGATCAGCGGGAACAAAGCGGTCGATCATCAGTTCGCCGAGAATGACCGCTCCCTCGGGGTCCGTATGCATGTTCAGAAGGAGCCGTTGGATTTGGCCGACCCGTTCCCGCGGCATGTCCGGGGCGATTACGATGGGCGGGATGCCGTACGGCTTCGAGCGCTTAATGATCCTGGTCCGGGACGTATGTTCGGGGTTTTCTCGGGCGTAGTAATCCCAGATCAGGCTGTCCACGGCCGCACCGTCCACCAACCCCTGGGCCACGGCCTGGATGGAATTGTCGTGGCTGTAGGTGTAGATCACGTCCCGGAAAAAGCTCTCCGGCCGCTCGCCTATTTCGGCCAGCCAGTATTCCGGCACCAACCGGCCGGTGTTGGAGTGCGGGTCCGTGAAGGCGAAGATGGTCCCGCGCAGGTCTTCCAGAGACTGGTGAGTACCTTCCTGATTGACGATCAGGTAGGAATAGTACGCGGGAGCGCCCTGAACCACGGGAGCGACCAGCAGCTCGAACCCGTGCTCTTCCCGGCCCAGAGCGTAGGGACCGGAACAGATGAAGGCTAGGTCGATCTCTCCTTGCCCCAAAATTTCGTTCACTTCGGCGTAGGTCTTGCGCTGCACGAATTCCAGTTCCATCTCCATTTTTCGGCTGACGTAAGCCAGGAGCTGGAGATAGATTCCGTGGGTCTCCTTGGGAGAGATCATGGCCCCCACCGCGGCACGCAGCACGGGGCGCCCGCCGGCATCGGCCACCGGTTCGGAAATCGCGACGGTTTTGCTGAAGTCCACGGGCCTGACCTCCTCCCCCCGCTCGCAACCGGCGAGCAGAAGCAGGCTAAACAGCACCGCCTGGAACAACATGAGGCGCGAAGCGTTGCGCATGAAGACCTCCTGCTCATCAACACATCGTGACGGAAAAATTCGACATGCTCGACCTTACCCGGATATTGAGATGGTTTGCAAGAAGGCTGTTCCATGTTTATCCAACGCTGAATATCTTGTCCGCTTCAGGATCCCTCGTGTCGTGGACTTCATGCTATCAGCCTCTCCAAATTGTGCGGAGCACTCCGCGCTTTTCCGTTGGCGTCTGCACGCTTTTCCAGGCTCGCGGACTGCGAATGGTTCGCAAATTGTCCCTGTTGGTCAACCTTGCCAAGGGATGGCGACATAGCACCCAAGACGACGTCAAAGATTTTTCTAATCTTCTGAAATGTTGAGTGGAGTTTTGCATTATGGCTTCTTTTCAAAGTGCTAGCCAAGTATACGCAGCCTGCGTGAGACATTTTAACAATATCTTTGAGGATGACCGGTGCCAGCGTCTGACTTTTACAGGTCCCTGCATTTTCCCGCCCGCGCCGACTTTTGACATTTCAGTCCAAGCCCCATACATCCCAAAACGTTCCTGAATGCATCCCAACAACCGCGCGCGGGTAACGGACGCACGCCCAACGCTTTTCCTTCCACCCGGGGTGACCCATGAAAATCTATTTCTTCCTGCTGGCGATTCTTTTCCTGGCCACCACCGCCACGCGGTTGTTGCTGCTCGCCATCTCCGCCGAACCCGCGCTCACCGTGAAAATCCTGGCCGACATCGCCTTTTTCGCCCTCTGCCTGCTGGCCTGCCACGGGTTGGCCTTTGGACGACGCTACTTCTCCTCGGCGTTCTGGACCTGGCCGGGGCGGCTGACGTTGATCCTGGGCGGGGTCCACGTCTTGCTGGTGCTGTCCACCCTGGACGAGTCCGCTTCACCGTTCTGGCCCATTGACCTGGGCATGGCGGTGGTCATCTACGGCCTCTTCGCCATTCCCGCGATCCTTTACGTCAATGAGCTGAAAACCGGAGCATCCTCGGCTTCGGGTCCGTAACGGACCGAGCAAGGCCCGTCCTCGCCCCTGATCCGGGCGACCTGCAACGGTAACGCGACACACCCCCGCGCGGCGTGTTTCGTCCATTCCCTCGGCGTATTCCCCTTTCACTCTTTCCTCTGGTCATGCCCATGCCTCTTGTCTCTCCCGGCACGGATGCCGCGGGCTATCCGGCCTTTCGATCCGTGGTTCCCGGCCTGCTCAGCCTGATGGGCATTTTTTTCGCCAACTTCATGACCCGGGTCGTCCTCGCGCCGTTTTTGCTGCATATCCGCGACGATTTCGACCTGACCAAGGCCCAGGCCGGGGAGCTGTTCTTCATCGTCTCCCTGGGCTACAGCGTGGCCCTGCTCTGCTCCGGCTTCTTCTCCTCCCGCCTGGAGCACCGTCAGGTGATCATGGTTTCCGCGGTGGGCATCGCCCTGGCCCTGGTCCTGGCCGCGTTCAGCCCGAACCTGCTCTGGCTGCGGTCGAGCCTGCTCTTGGTCGGCCTGTTCGGCGGGCTGTACTTCCCGTCCGGCTTCGCCGTGCTCACGTCCATGGTTCCGCACACCAACTGGGGCAAGGCCCTGGCCATCCACGAACTGGCCCCGAACCTCAGCTTCGTCCTGGCCCCTCTGCTGGCCGAAATGATGACCGGCCTGGGTCTGGGCTGGAGGGCGGCCCTGGCCGGAAACGCCCTGTTGGCCCTGGGCGCCTTGGTCCTGTTCCTCAGGTACTGCTCCGCGGGTCGGGAGAAAAGCATTCCTCCCCGGCCCAAAGCCTACCTGACCACTTTGGGTCAGGGCCGCTTCTGGATTCTGGCCGTCTTTTTCGCCATGGCCATCGGAGCCACCCAGGGCGTCTACTCCCAAACCCCGCTGTACCTGGTCAGCGTGCGCGACCTGCCGGCGGACTGGGTCAACTACCTCCTGGCCGCGTCCCGGGTTTCCGGCCTGTTTCTGGTCTTCTGGGCCGGGATGATCGTGGATCGCCTCGGTCCCATCCGGGCCTTGCGTATTTTCGTCGCCCTCACCGGCATCGCGACCATCACCTTCGGCCTGCTGCCCGGAAGCTGGGTCATGCTGGCGGTGCTGGTCCAGCCGACCATGGGCGGGTGCTTCTTTCCCGCCGGGTTCGCCGTGCTCTCCCTGGTCTACCCCGCAGCCGTCCGCCCCCTGGCCATCTCCCTGGTCGTGCCCATGGCCGTGCTGGCCGGAGGCGGACTGATCCCGGCCGGACTCGGCATCTTCGGCGACCACGATCTCTTCGCCCTGGGCTTCATCCTTCTGGGCGCGGCGATCCTGCTCAGCACGGTCCTGACCACGGCCCTCAAGCCGTCGCCGTCGCCTTCACCGGTGCCGTCGCAAGATCAACCCACGCCCTGATTCGCCCGATCGGTCTGGCCCGCCCGATCCGCCCAATCCGTCTGATCCGCTTTTCCCCCGCGCAGCCGAAACCTTCGCCCGCCCGCCCAACACCATTGACGAAAAAGCCCGCGTCCGGCACCTCTCTCCGGGGCGAACGCGCGGCACGACCGGGATCGGCCCGGCCCAAACACATGCTGCGGTTGGGGTGATCGACGACAACATTTTGGAGCAGCGGGCATGAAGACCTATTCCGTACGATTCAGTCATTCAGGAAACGAAGCGAACATTTCCCACGACGCGCTGCGGGCTGCGGTGGTGGATTTTCTGGAGCGCTGGGGCACGCGGTTCTATCTGGGGCCGGACTTCGGAACGCTTTTGGGCCATGGCGACCGGTTCGCGAACCTGCTTCGAGCCTGTGGAAAGGACGAGGCGGCGTTTTTCCAGGAGGTCTTGCATCAACTGGCCCAAGCTCATCACCAGATGGACGATCAGGAAGGTCCGGAGGTGCGCGTCTCCGGGATCGTTCTGCCCAAGCGGCTGCTGCTGGTCTTCCTGGAGCAGATGCTTCCCGGCGACGGGTTCGTGGCGGTGCGTTCCGTGGAACAGTACGCGGAGTTGACCAACACCGTGGTTCCGGGGGAACAACGCGAGGATCTGCAACAGGTCATCGACACCTACCCGGTGCGGCTGTCCCGGCATGTCCTGCGCCAGTCCCGCCTGTCCCGGCATGTAGCCTATCAATTCATGCCCTTTGTCCAGGAGCTGGACCAGACCGGCCTGAAAAACACCTGGATCGGCCAGTTTCACCAGGGGCTCTTGGAACAGATGTATCAGAACCGACCGATCTTCGTCCTGCACATGAGCTGCCCGGTCTACTGCCGATTCTGCTTCCGCAAGCACAAGGACTGCCGCAACCTGCCAGCTCCCACGGTGGAGGACGTCCAAAAGGCGGTGGAGCACATCGCCGCATCGCCCCAGATCAAGGAGATCGTGCTCACCGGCGGGGAGCCGCTGATGAACAAGGCCACCCTGACCACGGCCGTGGCCGGCTTGGCCGGGATTCCCCACGTCCAGACCATCCGGATCGCCTCCCGATGCATCTCCTACTATCCGTCCCTGTTCTTCGCGGAGAACGAATTCTGGCTGAACTACCTGATCAACCAGAACCGGGAGCTGCAAAAGACCAACAAAAAAATCGAAATCGCCACCCACTTCATCCACCCGGACGAAATCTCCCACTACAGCCTGGAAATCATTTCCCGGCTGGTCAAGGGCGGGGTCGGCGTCTACACCCAGACACCGTTCCTGAAGGACTGCAACGACACCGGCGCGGAACTGGCCGAACTCTACGCCCAACTGCGCGCCGTGGGCTCCGAGCTGCACTATATCTACATCCCGTGCAGCCCGATCCAGGGCAACAACATCTACTGGACGCCCATTTCCGCGGGCCACGCGGCCCTGGCCCATCTGCGCGGCCACCTGCCCGACCGGGCCATGCCCATTTTGTGCACGGCCACCAAGATCGGCAAGATCGACTGGAACACCAGCGGCTGGGCCGTGGAGCAGAGCGGGGAGGAGCCGGACATGATCTGGATCCGCACGCCCTACACCGAAGGCTACTTCAAGTCCTTTGCTCCGCGATTTTCCCTGGAGAAGAGCCGCGTGAACCGCGAAGAAACCCTGGACTCCCGGTTCATGGCCCAGATCGGCGACGAGTCCCTGTTTTTCGGCCACCTTTCCCAAAGCGCACCCCCGGTCAGGGACTTTGACCCCGAGGAGCTGGGCCGGGTCCAGCAGCTCATTTGCCGGGACCAGCGCATTCGCCAAAGCATCGTCCCCACGGGCATCGAGGCCCTGCAGCGCGTCCACCGCGCCCAGGTGGAGGTGGACGTGTCCGCGAACCGGGGCATGGACGACATTCTGGAGTACATCCGGGCCAATCCGGAGATTTCGGACGTGGTCCTGGCCGCGGAAGACAAGATTCTCAACCACCTGTCCGAGGTCCAGGCCTATGCCCGGGCTCTGCGCTCCCTGCCCCAGGTCACCGCCCTGCGGGTGCGCAGCCTGATGTTCGCTTATGAACCCGAAGCCTTCACCGACGACGTGATCGCGGAACTCATCGCCCTGAACCACCTCGATCC